>CAZQDO010000005.1:0-29461 GCA_964592085.1 uncultured Anaerolineae bacterium
GGGCATCCCGGTTTACGGCGTCATGGCCGCCATGAGCAAGGCCAACCCCTATTACGCCGCCGTCCAGGACGACGACAACTCCTATCCCCACAGCGCCAACGAGCGCGATCCATACCCCATCCTGCGCCGTTACGTGGACACCTGCGAGCTCCCGCCCATGACCGAGTTCACCGTCCAGGAGATGGGCTGGACGGCCGGCGTGCTGGGCCTGTTTGCCTGCACCCTCAGCGGTGACATCAACGACGATGGCCAGGTAGACGTGGGCGACGTGATGGCCGTCGCCGCCGACTGGCACAACCCTGTCTTCACCCCGGCCCACGACCTGGACGACGACGGCGACGTGGACATCGTAGACGTCATGCTGGTGGCGGTTCAATGGGGAGCGACCTGTGAGTGACACAGCCTCACGCAGAATTCATGCCATATTCACGCCGTTTTCACCCACAGGCCACCAAGCTGTGCTACACTAAAGTAACCGCAAGCTGTCGCGCCTCTCCATAGCCTTTTGACCAGTTCGCAGGTTTCGCGTATAATACGATCAACCTAGAGGAGAGACACCATGTCCAAATACGCACCATTCACCATCTGCCTGCTCATCGTGATCGTGGCTGTAGCGGGCATCCCTGGGGTCAGCGCTATGGCACCCGATACCAGGCTGAGGATAGACCCCGCGAACCTGGTAGTGGACCTGAATGAGGCCTTCATCGTAAACGTAGTGATCGAGGAGGCCAACAACCTGGCAGCTTTCGAGTTCGATCTGATCTACGACCCGGCCATCCTGCAGGTGACGGAGGTAGCCGTGGGCGACTTTCTGGAGAGCACGGGGAACTCTGCGGTCGCCATGGGCCCCGAAGTGAACCATGCAGAGGGCAGGACAACCTTTGGGGCCGTCAGTTTCGGAGGCAAGCCGGGGGTCAACGGCACTGGCGTCTTAGCTACCATCAATTGTGTCGCCCAAAGGGAGGGCCGCACCACATTAGGGTTGCAGGAAGTCCAGGTGTTGGACACAGCAGCCAGTGTCCAGCAAGTCACTGTGGAAGACGGTCAGGTCATGGTGGGGGACGCAGCGGCAGCGACGCCCATAGCCACCACCCCGACGGCCACCGACCTGTCTTCACCAACGTCCACAGGTGCTTCGAGCTGGGTCGTGCCCGCCCTGATACTGGCTGCTCTGGCCGTGATCGTACTGGCCGTCTTTATCCTCAGTCGCAGGTCAGGGGACTGAGAGAAGGACCTTAATCCGATTTTAACCCAATCTTAATGCAATTTTCACCCTTTACCCTTGACAGGCCCGCCAGCTTCGTGTATAATGTAATTAACCTAATCCTTTCGACAAAGGCAAACCCATCGAAAGGTGGGGACGCAAAGCCACGGGTCTACGTTAGCGGATTCAGCTAATACGACAGCCGGGTTGCCGAAGACAGAGCACCATAGGCGTGCTGTCTAAGCAAACCGCTGTAGCAGCACGCTTTTTGCTTTCGTGTACCGCTGGGTTAACCAATCTGGATGACGAGGGATGGTAGAGCTTTCGAGAGGGGGAATGATGCCATGAAAAAGAGATATTCACTCAAAGTGGTTGCCGTGTTGTCGCTGGCCTGTCTGATGCTTTTCGCCCTGGTGGGAACCGGGTCTGCCCAAGACGACTCAGAGAGGAAATACTATCGTGTTCGCACCATAACCCTGGAGAATGGAACAGGTATTGATGAAACTATAATCAATGGCCCGCCGACCCCTCCGCCTGGTTATGAGCGGCCCGTAGCCAAAATACCCGCTAAGGGTGTTAAGCTTTTGGCTATTAACGTCTTGTCTGATGTACCTGCTTTTAATTGGTCTTTTGGATGTTCTGCGACTTCTGCTGCCATGATAGCCGGATATTACGACAGAACGGGGTATCCGAACATGTACACGGGGCCAACAAATGGCGGGGTGATGCCATTGGATAATAGCTCTTGGCCGGATTGGTTTGATGGAACCAATTGGAGGCATCAATGTCCATTAAGTGCAACACACAATGGTCTTGATGAACGAGACACCAATGGTCACGTTGATGACTATTGGGTTTCGTATGGAAGTAGTGCTCCCGATCCGTTTATTGGTAATTGGACAGAGCACACGTATGGTGATTGTACTGGCGATTACATGAAAACCAATCAGTATAATTATGACAATACTGACGGTTCGACAACCTTTTATTATTTCACCAATGGATCACCGATATATTGGTACAATTTGGAAGGTTATGGTGTTGACGACAGTGATGGAGGCTATGGGTTAAAGCTTTTCTATGAGTCCAGAGGTTATGCAGTTACTAATATGTATAATCAATATAGATTAGGTGTGGACCCTGATGAGGGAGGACCGCTTCCGGTAACTACACAAGGATGTGTATTTGATGATTACAAAGCAGAAATAGATGCCGGCCGGCCAGTCATGGTTCACGTTAGAGGTCATACCATGGTAGGCATTGGATATGACGATGCTACCAATCTAATGTATATACATGACACCTGGGATTATAGTACTCATACCATGACCTGGGGTGGTTATTATTCCGGAATGGAGCACGTGGGTCTCACAATTGTTCAGCTAGAAGCCGTGGGGGACGGAGCCGATCTGGCGATCAGCAAGACTGACGACCCAGACCCGGTCATCCCCGGCACCCCCCTTACCTACACCATTACCGTGAGCAACAGCGGCCCGCTTGCTGCCACCGGCGTGACCGCCACGGACACTTTGCCGCCAGCCGTGACCTTTGCCTCCTCATCCGCCAGCCAGGGCACATGCAGTGGCACCGGCACCGTCACCTGCAACCTGGGTACTATCAACAACGGCGGCAGTGCCACGGTGACCATCGTCGTTACCCCTACAGCAAGCGGAACCTTTGCTAACACCGCCAGTGTGACCAGCGGCGTCACCGACCCCAACACGGCCAACAACAGCGCCACAGCCAGCACCACGGCGTGCTACGACTTCAGCGACAATGGGGTTATAGACGTTGCAGATATCCAGGTAGTAGCCAGCCATTGGCGCTGTCAGTGTGGGGATGATTGCTACGACGCACTCTACGACCTCGATGGCGACTGCGACATAGACATCGTGGACATCATGCTCGTGGTGGTACACTGGGGAGAAACCTGCTGATGATGAGTGGGGAGCTGTATGCCCAGGAATAGGCGACTGATCATCGCGTGTCTGCTCACCCTGGTCGTGGCCTCAGCAGGCACCCCCAGCACCAGTGCCATGGCACCCGATGCCCGGCTGACGATAGAGCCTGCGGACCTGGTAGTGAGCCCAGGTGAGGCATTCGTCCTACAGGTGGTGATCGAGGAGGCCGACAACCTGGGGGGCTTCCAGTTCAATCTGGTTTACGATCCCTCTATCCTGCAAGTGACAGAAGTAACCCTGGGCGCTTTCCTGGAAAGCACGGGAAACTCGGCGATCCCCGTGATATCCGAAGTGAACAATGCGGAAGGAGGAGCAACTTTCGGGGCCGTCAGCGTCAGTCTCGGGAGCACGGCGGGGCCCAGTGGCACAGGCGTCCTGGCCACCCTCACCTGCATCGCCCAAGGGGAGGGCAGCAGTGTTTTGGGGTTGCAAGACGTCCTGGTTATGGACAAGGCAGCCAATGCCCAGCAATTCACGGTAGAAGGGAGCCGAGTGGTGGTAGAGGGCACAGAGTCACCGACGCCCACCGTCACAGACACTCCCGGATCCGCAGCCACCGCCACGCCCACGCCTGTAGCTACCGTGCCCCCTGTGTCTACGGCTACCGCTACCCCTGTGCCTGCGGCCACCGCCACCCCTGCACCAGAAGTGACAGCCACCACTGCGCCAGCAGTCACAGCTACTTCTTCCACGCCGACGTATACACCCCAGGCGATGGACACGCCCCCCCCGACAACCACCGCCCTGCCTTCGCCAACACCGATCCCCACCGGCCCCGCGATGGAAACGCCTACCGAGGTCCCGCCTCCCTCGCCTTCGCCCGTGCCCAGTGTCAGCGTTGCGCCCACCGAGACGAAGCCAACGGAAGCGGCGCCATCCCCGACTGCGCCAATCATCGTGGAGGCCACCCAGTCGGTTGCTACTGCGACAACCGTTCCCACTTCACCTGCGACTTCTCCGCCGCTGCCATCCCCTTCGGCGACCTCGACGCCGCCGCCCACCGCAAGGCCCTCACCGACCCCGCTGTCCACCATATCCGCACCAGCGGCAGCAAACTCTTCGGGCAGCGCTGTATTCGGAATGATGCTGGCTGCCCTGGCTGCGGCTGCCGTGGCTGTTTTCATCCTCAGCCGCAGGCCAGAAGGTTAGTCAATTGAAGGAAAACTTCCGAAAGAGGCAGCTTGAACCAGTAAACGAGTGAAACACTATGAAAAGTATGCGAAGCCACGAAAGGGTCGAGAAGCTTTTCCAGTCCGTGCTTTTGATACCCTGACAGAGCCAGCCGAATCACGTGAAATTCACATCGAATTCACGCTTTCTTCACCCACAAACCCCCTGGACTATGCTACACTTAAGATAGCGCTGGATCGCCGCGCCGTCCAGGGCTTTGTTACCTGGAAGTCCACACAGAACAGAAAGGAGACTTCACGATGAAGGTGAGACATTTTCTTTCAGGCAAGAAGTGGGTAGTCGTCGTGACCTGCCTGATTGTTTTGACGAGTTTGATTTCGCTTCCCAGCGTCCTGGCCACCCCTTCCACCGCCACGACCCCTTTGGACGCAGCGACACCGGCGGCAGCGCCCAACTCCGAGGAAATCAGGTTGACCCAGGAGGACAACGGCCGCCTGACTGAACTCGGCAAGGACCAAACCCTGGTGATCAGCCTGGAGAGCAATCCTTCCACCGGCTACTCGTGGCAAGTAGCGGAGATGAACCCGGACGTGTTGCAGCAGGCAGGAGAGACCGAGTTCGAGCAACTGTCCCCCCTGCTTGGCGCTCCAGAGAAGCAATTCCTGCGCTTCAGAGCGGTAGGAGCCGGGCAGAGTCCCCTCAGACTGGTCTATCGTCGCCCCTGGGAAAAGGAGGTGGAGCCGCTCAGTGAATTCTCCATCCAGGTGGTGGGGCCATCAAGCATCGCGCCAGAGAAAGGGCTGACGAAGCCCGCCACGGAAGAGTTTATGCATCTGGAGCTGACCCAGCGGCATCTCCCGGTTAAGCCGAGGACTTCTGGAGAGGTCGAACTGCAAGAAAATCTTGGCGCCTGGACCGCCATCATGACCGAGAACTTCGAGGGGACTTTCCCAGGCACCACGTGGAGTGTGTTTGACAACGCGGGCGGCTACGGCGAATACTACTGGGGCAAGCGCAATTGCCGAGCCCACGCTGGCTCCTATAGCGGCTGGAGTGTAGGCGCCGGGGCAGATGGCAGCAGTCTCATCTGTGGTTATAACTACCCCGACAACGCTAAATCCTGGATGATCTACGGGCCGTTCGACCTGAGCTATGCCAGCGACGCCGAGTGGCTCTTCTCGTATTGGAACTTCTCCGAATCGGACTACGACTACTTGTTTTGGGGCGCTTCCATAGACAGTAGCCATTTCTATGGCGTTAGCACCAGTGGGAATTCTGGCGGGTGGAACGACGTGAACTTCGACCTGACCGATGTCTACTATCTAGGCAACCTCACCGGCCAGCCCCAGGTCTGGATCGCTTTCGTCTTCAGCAGCGATGCCTCCGTCACCCAGGCTGAGGGCGCCTACGTAGACGACATCTTGCTTCAAAAGGTGACGGGCCAACCCATCACGCCCACCCCCACGCCCACGGCGACGCCAGGTACTCCCGGCACCCTCCCGTCTGCCTTTGACTGGCGAGATTATGGAGGCGTCACCTCTGTCAAGAATCAAGGCTCCTGTGGCAGTTGCTGGGCCTTCGGCACGGTGGGTCCGTTGGAGGCCAACATCAAGATCAAAGATGGGATTGAAGAGGATCTGGCAGAGCAATATCTCCTTTCCTGTAACACAGATGGCTGGGACTGCGGCGGTGGTTGGTGGGCCCACGACTACCATGAGTGGAAGAAACCGCCCAGCGAGTCTGAGGCTGGAGCCGTCTTGGAAGAAGATTTCGAGTATGTGGCTTGGGATGCACCTTGTGGTGGCCCCTACTCCCATCCCTATCAGATTGATTCTTGGACATTCGTAGGCAGCGAATATGGTGTGCCATCCACTGAAGCCATCAAACAGGCCATCTACGACCATGGGCCTATTTCGGCTGCCGTCTGCGTAAACTCCGCTTTTCAAAGCTATAGCGGCGATGTTTTTACAGGTCCTACGTGTACGGACATCAATCACGCCATCACCCTGGTCGGTTGGGACGACAATGACGGGGCGTGGATCCTGAAAAACTCGTGGGGCCCCTGGTGGGGCGAGAACGGCTATATGCGCATCGGATATGGCGTCTCCCGGGTGGGATATTCCGCCAACTACGTTACGTATAGCTCTTCAGGGCCCACACCAACGCCCACCCACACACGTACAGTAACCCCCACGCCTACGGCTACCCCGACGGCCACCAACACCCCCACCCCTACCCCCACAGCCACCGCGACGGGAGAGCCCACCCCCCTGGTCTGGATTGACCCGCCGGCGCAGACGGCCCAACTCAGCGAAGGAAACTTCACCGCCGACGTGGCCATCGCCAACGTGGCCAACGTGGGGAGCTTCCAGTTCATCCTAACCTTCTCACCAAACATCGTGCACGTGGAGGGCGTGGAGCTAGGCGACTTCCTGGGAAGCACAGGACGTAACATCATCCCCGTCGGCCCTGATATAGACAACCAGATAGGGACGGTTTCCTTCGGCGCTGCCAGCTTTGGAGAGCAGGCGGGGCCAGACGGGCCGGGTGTATTGGCCACTATCTCCTTCTCACCCCAGGCCACGGGAGAAAGCGATCTCCATCTGCAAAGCGTGCAGGTGACAGATACCTCCACGGAGGAGATTTCTGTGGATCTGCAAGATGGAAGCGTCACAGTGCAAGACAACATCGCTGGGGACCTCGACGGTGACTGCGACGTGGACGTGGTGGACATCATGATCGTGGCCAGTCACTGGAACACCGATGAAGGCGAGCCAGGCTACGACCCAGTCTGCGACATGGACGACGATGACGACGTTGACGTGGTGGACATTATGATCGTCGCCTCACACTGGGGAGACACGTGCTAGAGCGTGAAACGTAAATAGAAGGCCCTTTGTAAGAAGCGACGCCAGCCTCGGGTCATACCCTGGGCTGGCGTCGCTTTGTGAGCTGGAAAGCCTTGCGAAGGTTTTTCGCGGCAACCCTCGCAAGGCTCTATACCAGACAACGGTGCTTAAGCAAGCCGATAAGCCGAGTTCTGTTCCCTCCGGCTACGAGCCGGTTGAGGGCGGCGATCATCTATCTAGGACGACGGTTGCCCGCCGCCTCCAGCGGCCTACCCGAGGGCTTGAGACGAGCAGCCCCCGGCGCGGGAGGGTGGTCCCCCCCACGCCACGCCCTCTGCTTGGCCTTGCTCCCGGTGGGGTTTGCCTAGCCGGCCCGGTCACCCGGGCCGCTGGTGAGCCCTTACCTCACCTTTTCACCCTTACCGCGAACGGCGGACTGTTTCTGTGGCACTTTCCATCGGGTCGCCCCGCCTGGGTGTTACCCAGCACCGCGCTCTGTGGAGCTCGGACTTTCCTCGGACAGCCTCCCCCGTAGGAAAAAGCTGCCCGCGACCGCCTGGCCTGCTTCAGCACCGATTTAACTATAGCACATAGCAGATTCCTTGTCAAACCTGGAGGTGGGTGACCAAGTCCTCTGAGCTGAGACCTTTCGCCAAACTGTGCCCCTCAACCTCGCGCACAATCTCTTGATGCGCTGCTACGCCCTCCAAGAACGAGCGCCGCATCCCCTCGTCCGTGATCCTCTCCGCCCGCTCGTGCAGCAGATGGTAAGCGGTGGCAAGGACTTCCTGAGCGCGGGGGTCGTGATGGGCCATCAGGACGCGATAACAGGTGAGATACACCTGGAAAGGCGAGATGGTGCCGTTCAGTGTGCCGCCGGTTTCCAGGTGAGTCAATATCTCTTCGATGTGCAGCCGGGCTTGTTCAGCCTCCCCCTGAGCCAGGGCCACGCGGGCCAGGCCAGCCAGGGACTCCATGGCCAGGTTGGGCCGGCCCAACTCGCGTCGCAACGCCACAGAATTCTGGTAGGCCACGGCTGCCTCCTCCAGTCGCCCCAGCCCTGCCAGGGCGTGGCCCAGTTTCATCCACATCACCCCTTGCATGGCCTGGTCGCCGACCTGCTGCGCTATCTGTAGCGCATCGTGGGCATACCCAAGCGCCGTCTCATCCTCCCCCAGGTAGTGAAACACCAGGCCAAGATTGCCCAGCACATACGTCTCTATCTGCCGCGCTCCCGTCTCACGGTGGATGTCCAGGGCCTGCCGATAATACACCCTGGCCTCCAGGTAGTCGCCCAGGTATAAACAGAGATTGCCCAGGTTCATGAGGGTGATGCCCTCACCACGACGGTCGCCAATCTCCTGGCGGATGGACAGAGATCGCCTGTAGTAGGTTCCGGCTTCCACGTAATCCCCTTGCTCCACAGCGAAGATACCAAGATTGTTGAGAACGGCGCCCTGGCGCTGCCGGTTGCCAGCAGCGGAGGCAATGTGCAGAATCTGTTCACTGTAAGCTGTTGCCCCGGCATAGTCACCCTGGCTCCAGCAAACACCAGCCAGGCTGTTCAGGCTATCCGCCTCCACCTCTCCCGCTGTTGGGGATGCTGTGTGCGCAGCATCATGTCCCGTCTGAGCCAGGGACAAGGCGCGCTCAAGCTGGGTTCTGGCCGCCGCATACTCTCCCTGACGCCAGAGCGCCTCTCCTCGCAGATAAGTGGCCCTGGCCTCACAAAGGCCCGCCCTGGCCGTTTGAGCCAGCTCGACAGCGGCTTGAGCAATCTCTATCACCTGCGGATACTGCCCTTGGCGGGCTAAGAAGCGGGCCTGCTCAAGGAGCAATCGGCAAGCCGCGCGCTGCGCCTCAGCGTTCGTTTTGTCAAGAGCCAGCACACGCTGCGCCGCGTCCCTGAAAACCGCCTCCCCCTCTCGAAAAAACCCCTTGAGATCATAAAAGCCACTCAAACCGTCAAGACTGGAGTCAATGTCTTTTACCCTGACCTGGGCCACCGCCCAGCGCCACGCCTCCCGAACGTTGCCTAACTCGACGTAGATCTCCTCCAGAGCCTCTTTGGAGCCCTCTCCCTTGAGGGCCTTGTCTCGCTGCTGGACGAACGAGAGATAAGCGTGGCAATGTCGCTCCCGGGTCTCCCGCTCTTCATCGGGCATTGCCGCCAGCTTCTCCGCCGCATAGTCCCGCAGGGTGAGGTGCACGTCCAATCTCCTGGAAGGGGAGGTCTGGAGCATAGATTTGTCCAGCAGAGAAGCCAGACCAGATGGGCCGGCCTCGGCGACCTGCCGAGCGTCCTCCACCATGAAGCCGCCCCGAAAGACGGACAGCTTGCGGAACAGCATCTGTTCCACTTTCGGGAGCAGGTTGTAGGAGTATTCAAAAGTCGCTCGCAGGCTGTGCTGTCGTTCGGAGGCGTCCTGGTGCGGATTGTGGAGAAAGTCGGGGCTCCGCTCGATCTCGTCGGCGATCTGGCGGCAGGGAAAGAGGCGCACCCAGGCCGCCGCCAGTTGGATACCCAGGGGCAGACCAGCAACCAACTGGCAGATGCGGACGATGTGGGGCAGGTTCTCTGGCGACAACATGAAGTTGGGGACTATCCGACGGGCGCTCTGCACGAAGAGCTGCACAGCGCTATAGCTCTCTGCCTCCGCTACGGTCGCTGGGAGCTGGGCTGGCGCGTCCAGTCCTTCCAATTCGATGGCCCACTCTCCCTGCAATCCAAGGCGGGCGCGGGAGGCAACCAGGATATTGACCTCTGGCGCCTTGCGCAGGATGTCCCGCAGCAGTGCGGAGTCGGCCACCAGGTGCTCGAAGCTATCCAGGATCAGCAACAATTCCTTTGGCCGCAAGAAGTCAATCAGTTGCGCCGCCTCCAGGGGGGCATCGCCCGGTCTGAGGTCCAATGTGGCCGCCAGCGCGTCAACCAGTTGTTCCGGGGCCGGCACTTCGGCCAGGGGGACAAACCACACGCCGTCGTGCCAGAGAGAGGGCTGCTTGACAGCGATCTCCAGCGCCAGGCGCGTCTTGCCGCTGCCGCCGAGACCATACAGGGTAAGCAGCCGTCGCTCTCGGTGAGCCAGGTAGTCGGCGATTCGCCTTAGCTCGGCCTCCCGCCCGACAAAGGGCGTGGCCGGCGTCGGGAGCAAGACCGCCGGGGTGCGAGGCTGCATGTCCGCCAGCGTGCCGGCGTGGATCTGCTGCACCAGGGCCAGGGTTTCATCTTCAGGCTCTACCCCTAGCTCGTCGGCCAGTGCCTGGCGAAACGACCGATAGTGTTGCAAGGCGGCGTTGCGCCCATCGCTCAGCGTCAAGGCGCGCAGCAACAGCCGCTGGGTGGCTTCATTCCAGGGATCCAGGTATAGTAGTCTCTGGGCATACCGGCGTGCTGGATCGGGTTCGCTGTGCGCCAGGTGCGAGCTGGTCAGCGCGCGGAGGGCCAGGCAGGCCTGCTGCCCCAGTTGCTCCCGCTGGATCAACAGCCACTCGTCCAGGGCCAAACTGCCTGATGGGTGAATCCCCGCCAGGAAATCCCCCCGGTAGTATTCACTGGCCTGGGCGAGCTGCGACACGCAGGTGAGGCAGGCCTCCAGCCGGCGGTGAGGGTGACGCTGCGTGCTGGTCAGCAGCGTCTTGAATGCTTCCACGTCCAGCCAGTAGTCGCTCTGGCGGTTGAACTGGATGGTCTGGGGATCGGTGAGCAGGTGGGGCGGATCGGCCTCTCTCTCGCCTGATGGCGTGCGATCTTCGATCGCCTTGCGCATGCGAGAGAGGGTCTGGCGCAGGTTTTGAAGGGCCTGCTTTTCCGGTTGGTCGGGCCAGAAGAGCGCGGCCAACTCGCTGCGCCGGTGGGGGCGGTGTGCTTCCACCGCCAGATAGGTCAGCAGTGCCAGGGCCTTTTGTGCCTTCAGCCCCATCACGACCTCCCCGTTCACCATCACCTGGGGTGGGCCAAGCAGGGACAACACCAGCCGCGTCGGAGGCAAATCGAATGAGCGAGTTTCAGATCCAGAATGAGTAGTCATGTTTCTGTCACGCCTGAGTCACGCTGGTATGGTATAATGGGCTACGTAAGCCATTGACCGAGAGCCTGGCCGTAATTATACCGTTGTTGAGAGTTTTGCGCAAGAGGACTACAACGAACACAACAACCGATTTAGAAATAAACGGATCGGGAGTAAGGGAAACCATTCCTTTTCTGAATCTGGTGTAGTGTCCCGGAGAAAACTTATGGAGAAACGTGTCCCATACTATGCCTACTTGCTGCGCCTTTGGCCAACCAAGCGCAATGGGTTGGCCGGCCACCGCGTATCTCTGGAGAGTGTGACCACCGGTGAACGCAAGAATTTCCCCGACCTGGAAAGTCTGCACGCCTTCTTGAAGACGCAGGAGGAGGAGAGTCCAGCGGGGTCCGAAGCCCTTCCGGTCAACAAGCACAAAGATGCAAAAACCCAGCTGCCATCCCCGGCCTGATCAGGGTCTCAAAGTCGCTACGGAGGAAGAAGATACCATGAAGCGCTCACGTTCCCCTAATTCGTTATTCATTGTCGTGTGTGTGCTCACCCTGGCATTGCTCGTGCATCCCGCTTCTACGATCCTGGCGGGAAAAAACGGCCTGCAATCGGCGTGGGAGCGCGCCCGCGAAGCCGGCGACTACGAATTCATCGCCGACGTCGAACAAACCCTCATCCCCCGTCCACTGCCCAGCATGATCGGCCAGACCGACGAGCGGGTTGACATCCGGGTCGAGGGTGAAGTCACCTTGCCCGACTACGCCCGCCTGCAACTCCGCTTCGAAGGCGGTGGACTCGATGTGCCATCCCTGGGACTGATCCAGGATGGCACCGATTCCTTTCTGCTCAAGGACGGCGAAAAGATACCAATCGAGAACCCCACCGCTCTCTCCTCCCCCACCGCTGACTACCTGGGCTACCTGGCCGCCGCCGAGAACGTAAAACGTGAAGACGTGAAACGTGAAGGAATGGACTCAGGTTTCACGCAACACGTTTCACGTTTCACGTTTGACATCAACGGCCAGCGCCTGGCGGCGTACGTTCGCGACCAGACGGAGGCGCACCTACGCGACAGCGGCCAGCCACTCCCAGCCGGCGTAGAACTGGAGCCCTCGCCGCTGCTGGAGCGCATGACGGGCCACGGTGAGCTGTGGGTGGACGCCAACGGCCTGCCCCGTCGGCAGGTGATGGACCTGGAGACGCCGGAAATCACCGAGCAATACGACGCCCGTATTCACCTGATAGTGGACTTCGACTTTGGCGAATCAGCGAATCGGCAAATCAGCAAATCAACAAACAACCTGATCAACACACTGACAACTCTAGCCCTCCGCATCGCCCCCAGCGATGTCCTGTGTCTGATGGTGGCTCTCGTTTTGGCGGCCGCTCTCACAACCTCCGGTCGCCGCCGCTGGGTGTACGCCCTCACCGCCATCAGCGTCAGCATCATCATGGTGGCCTCGCCGCTGCTCCAGGTAGATGGGGTATTGCGCTTCCAGACGCGCCTGGCCGAGGCCGCCGAGTCCACCCAAACCATCACTGAAGCTCTGGGCCTGCCACCGGATTCCGCAGACCCCACGCAATACGCTGAGCAATCACGGATTGCCCACAATACCCAATACCCAATATCCAATACCTCTTCCCCCAATCTGCAATCCGCAGTCCAAGACCCGCAATCCATGTGTGGCTCCGGCACCCCCGGCGAAGACACCGACAGCGATGGCCTGGAGGACGTCACCGAATACTGCCTGGGCACCGACCCCTTCTCCACAGACAGCGACAAGGACCTGATCACCGACACCCTGGAAATCGAGGGGTTTGACTGGGGTGGTAAACACTGGACCAGCAATCCCACCGACTCCGACTCCAACGAGGATGGGCTGGCGGATTTCAGCGAATGGCCCGCCCCGCAGGGCGAAGCCCCTGGATGGGACCCCGACGGCGACGGCGTGCCCAACCTGTGGGATGCGGACAACGACGACGACGGTGTGCCCGACGACCTCGACCTGGCTCCTTTCTCACGAACCGATTACCAGCAGAGCTTCTCTTTGAGCACCCAGGGCGGCGACTTCGACGGCTACCAGTACATCGAGTTGCAGATCCAGCCTCAGAACGCAGATCACCTGCGTTATACCACCACCATTTTCGATTGGATCTACGACGAAGCCGGCCAGATTCAAGACCTGGACAACTCGATAGACGACCTGGGCCTGGTGCCCATGCTCAAGATCCGCACCGACGACCTGCCTGAGACGGAGTTGGCCAGGAACTACGGCGTTTCGACCTTTAAGGAAAACGGTGTCACCTATCTGTACGCGCCCCTGATGCCGATCGGTGACGGGGGGCAGATCGTGGGGTTCTATGCCAAAGTGGCCTACAGTCCCGGCGGACTGGACGACATCCGCTGGGAAGGGATCGAATTGGTCTGGATGGTGCGGATGAACCTGGACCAGGACGTCGGTGGACGGCTGGTGACCAATCTCACCCCCATCCACTTCTACACTGGAGAGGCTTTCCGTATTGCGGGCTTGCAGATTGTCAAGAGCAAAGACTCCCAGAGTGTCATCCTGGGCACGCCCACCTTCCCCAACGACGGCCAACGCCTGTTTAACGTGCTCCTGGGCATCAGCGCCACCTTCCTGCACAACCAGACCCCCGATCTGCAAACCATTGCCACCCGTTTTGACAACCCCAATACGCCCATCGAGGAAACCTGGGGAGTGCCGGCCACGGACGTCACGGTGGAATTCCATACCTATGGACACAGCGACGAGGCTACAGCCGACATGGCCGCCCTCATTCCCCGTTTCTTGAACGACGAGGGCTATCCCACCGACAGCGAACCGTCGCTGATCGCCGCCTTCCAGGACGAGTTGGGCGCCTACAACCTGGATGATCTATGCAATGGCCAGGCTGCGTGTCCACCCCAGCCGGGGGAGCCGATCAACGTCAACCTGGCAAACGTTCACATGACCACACAGCGCGGTCTGAAACGCACCAGTTACACCTACCAGAGTGATAACTGGCAGGCCATGACCCTGGAAGGGACCGTGGAGATGGTACTGGATCGCTATGACGATCTCTCTGGGGATCTGGCGACGTTGCAGGCCGAGTACCCGGAACTGACCGAGGACGATCTGCAAGGCGTGCTCGTGACATTCTACTCCGTCTGGCACACAGGGTATACGTGCATCATGGCCCTTGATGGCCAACCCCTGTTCCCCGACAACCGTTCCGATCTGGAGGTGTACGGCCGCCTGCATCAGCCAGTAGATGGTCTGCCCGCTTACCTGATCGAGGCTGGCGAGCTGGCCCAAACCGGCGGCGGACTCAAGATTGGCTACGACCAGTACCAGGCGTGGGCTTATGAGCGTGATCAGGACTGGGCATACGACATGACGGGCCTCAGTGGCAAAGAGTCCGACACTTTCGGGCTCCTCCGCATGCATACCGACGCTCCGGAGGAAAGCACGTCTTTCGTCACCCTCTTGGTTAAGGCCATCAAAAAAACAGTGAAGGCTATCCAGAAAATCCAAAAAGCTGTCCAGTTGGCCCACAGTTTGCAAACGGCTACATCCTCCGGCTGGACCAAATGGCTGAAGCTCGGACAACGGAAAAAAGCGGCTTTCATGGCAGTGGTGGCGGTAGTTATCATCTGGGTCACATTTGCACTGACCACCGACTTCTCCAATCCCGTAGTTCTCTATAACGCCATCGCTCTCGCGGTCGTGCAAACCGCCCTGACCATCACCCTGTTTATCATCAGTCTGAATCCCATCGGCGCCATCATCGCGGCAGTCATCTCCCTGATAGACATCATCATCATGCTCGCCACCTTCGGCAAATGGAGCATCGCCAGGGCGATCACCGAAATGTTCTATAAGAGAGAAGTGCTTACGTACCTGGGCGACGTAGATTTCAACGGCCTTAGAACGGTCCCGCTGTCCTCAGAGCGTGGCATAGCAGTGGGGGGCGGCATCAGGGTCACGGACTATTTCAGGGGCACGATCGAAGCCACCAGTGACGGAGATGACGATGATCTCGAGGACAGCTACGTCCGTGGCGAGTTCGCAGTCAGCGCTGAGGGAGCTATTGCAGGCGCGAAAACCCTCTCCGAATACTGCTCCATTTGGTCCAACGTGAAAGCCTGCTACAATGCCCTCCACGCAGAGTACCTGTTCTACATACCCCAGGTCAACGCCAAGCTTAGCTTCCAACACCGGGTCCGCGCCGTGCACTACGACCAGGAATGTGGCTTATGGGGGCTTATCTGCTCGCGCAAGAAGCAGAAGACGAACCTGCCAGAGGACCTGGATGGGGAGGACAAGTGGGGATGGGAAGACTTCTACGTGGATGTGCTGCCGGCCACCCTGGATGGTCTGTTGACCTGGGAGTACGCGCTGGACAACCCTGACCGGGATGGCGACGAGCTGCACAACCTCCAGGAGGACAGCCTGGGCACCGATCCCGACGACTGGGACACCGACGGCGACGGCCTGTCGGATAAATTCGAGATCGACGTGCAGCACGACCTGGGCACCGATCCCCTCGACGACGACACTGATGGCGATGGCCTGTCCGATGGCTTCGAATACCGCGTCCGCACCCGCGTTGATAACCCCGACTCCGACGGCGATGGCCTGCTGGACAGCGAAGAAGTCTACCACCAGGATGCGACCGGCCAGTGGGTGGGTGGCTGGCTAGTGAACTTGCCAGACGTTGCACAGCCGCAAACGGCCTGGGTCTTCTCCGATCCGCTACAGGCCGACGCCGACGGTGACAACCTGAACGATCTCACTGAGCGGGCCAACAACACCAGCCCCTACGCCTTCAACGATGCCCCACGCCTCACCCTGGAGGCCGATCCGCTGGCTGCCAACCCCGATGGCACCGTCGGTGCCTACGTCGAGCCGGGGGACGAGGTCGTGCTCACCCTGAGCCTGGACAGCATCGGCCCTCGGCCCGTTGACAGCACCCTGACCCTCTGCCTGCCCGATTTCCTGACCGATCTCCAGGGCGGCAACCTGCAGGGCGACCGCACCCCGCCGCGCGAGCCTGCGCCGAACTGCAACGGCTTCCAGTGGTCCTTCGACGGCCAGTACACCCTCCAGTTCTGGGAGTCGGTCAGCACCACCATCACCTCCAGGGTCAGTGCCAGTCTGGGCGCGTCCGTATCTGACCAGGCCACTGCCACCCTGCCCTACCAGGTCACCGATCAACTGGAGGACATCACCACCCATGTGCCCGTCGCGGTGGACGTGGACGACCCGCAGGTGACCATCGTCGCACCGGCGGACGGCGACCTCCTGGGCGGCGGTATCAGCTCCTACGTGATGGGTGGTTCGGCCAACGACGCCACCAGTTGGGTGACGCGCGTGGACCTGAACCTGCCCGGCGTGGGGACGGTGACCGCCGAAGACATCAGCCCCTGGGCCTACACCTGGAATCTGCCCGCCGACGGCGTGTATAATCTGACGGCTACATCCTACGACTACCTGGGCCACGCCAGCCCACCCGACACCGTCCAGGTAACGGTGGACAACACGGCCCCTGGGGTGGACCTGGACCTGGCCGATGGCGCCTACGTGACTGGTCAGAGCGGCCAGGTCATCACGGTGAGCCTGACCGGCAGCGCCAGCGACAACCTGTCCGGCCTGACCCGCGTGCAAGTCAGCACCGATGGCAAGCCGTGGCGTGAAGTGTGGAGTGTAGGTCAAGTTGGCAACTTGACCTACGCCGACTGGAGCACCGACTGGGAGCTGCCTGACGAGGAATCGGCCCAGGGCAAGCACACCGTGTCCGTGCGGGCCTTTGACCAGGCCGGTAACGAGAGCGTCACCCTGGAGCGCACCATCATCGTGGACGTGGTGCCGCCGACGGACGAACTGACCAGCCGCACCTACCTGAGCGACCCGCCCCACAACCCGACGGGGGAAGCCCTCACCTTCCACGGCGTGGCCAACGACGCCGGCAACGTGCCGCAGCCCTCGCGCCCGGCCGAACTGGTGGGCGAGCTCGACGGCATCAGCGATGCCACCATCTGGTTGGGGCTCTCTTCCATTGACGAGAACGACGCCTGGGTCAGCGTGGCCTGGCTGGGCGACTTCAACGGCGACCGCCTGGCAGACCTGGCCGTGGGCCTGCCCGCCGCGGCAGACGGCGACGGCCAGGTGACGGTGGTCTATGGCAGTGCTGGGGGATGGCCGGTGCCCTCCGACCTCGAGATGCTGGCCGAAAGCCGCACCTCCTTCGTGGGGAAGACCGGGGCCGGGATTGGCGGCTCCCTGGCCGCAGCCGGCGACGTGAACGGCGATGGCTACGACGATCTGTTGATTGGCGACGCCGCCAATGACCGCGTCTACCTGGTGTTTGGACACCCCAGCCCGATGGGACGAAACCTGCTGCTGGATGAGCCGGAGTCGGCCGTGTGGTCGGAGCTCACCGCGCCGGAGGGCGAGCAGATCGGTGAGTGGTTAGGAGCAGCCGGCGACGTGAACGGCGACGGCTACGACGACCTGCTGATTGGCGTCACCGGGGCAGAGGGCAAGGCCTACCTGCTGCTGGGGCAGGCCCCCTCGTTGTGGTGGGAGACGATGGAACTGGACGTCCACGCCGCCGCCGTGATCGGCACCGACGCCGCCGGCGCCCGCCTGACTGGCGTGGGCGACATGGACAACGACCAGTACGACGAGTTCGCCGTGGCCGATGGGACCACCGTTTACCTCTTCGAGGGGCAGGGCGACTTCGCTCCCCGCGCCGGTGAATCGTTGGCCCTGGGCGACGCCATTGACACCTTCGCCAGCAGCGACGTCCGGCCAGAGATAGCTGCGCTGGGCGACGTGAACGACGATGACATGGCCGACTTCATCTACGCCAATGGGGATCAGCCCCAGGTGGTGTTTGGAGACGCGAACCAGAGCTGGGGCGGCCAGGCCATCAGCGGCCACACGCCAGCGCCCTCTGGCTTCCTGGCCGCGCCCGGCGACGTGGACGCCGACGGCCTGGACGACCTGCTGATCGGCAACGCCGACGACAACGCCTACCTGATCCTGGGGAGTGACCTCAACACCGTCGAGGCCACGCTCACCGGCGTAGAGATCGCCGCTTCGGCCCCTTACGCTGCCGGCGCCGACCTCAACAGCGACGCTTCTTCTGACTTGCTGCTGGTGCCCACCGAAGCCGCCGCTGCCGACAAGGGGCTGGCTTGCGTCAGCTTCGGCGAAACCCCCTACGTCAGCCCACAATCCCTGCCCGTCGCCCCGAGCTACTCCCCTCCCCTGAGATCGGGGGAGGGGCTGGGGGAGGGGGCGAAGGCCCTAGCCACCCACACCGTAGACGACGACGGCGGGGCCGACTTCACCAACATCCAGGCCGCCATTGACGCCGCCTCCGCAGGCGACACCATCAACGTATTGCCCGGCGTTTACGCCGCCTTCACCATCGTTGGCAAGAACAACCTGACGGTGAGCGGCGTCCACGCCGACGCCGTCTTCGTGGAGGGGGATGGCGGTTCCCACGCAGCCAGGATCGAAAGCGCCACTGGCGTCACCCTCGAAAACCTCACCCTGCTGGACGCCACCAACGCCGTCGTCCTGCACAACGCCGGCTTCGAGGGCTGGCAGGCTGGGCACGAATCTGATAGAATCAATCTGACCAGTTTGCTGATCTACGACTTCACAGGCCACGCCGTCTACATGGACCGCCTCAGCACCGCCGACCTCACCCGCTGCACCCTGGCGGGAGGCGATAACCACATCGAGGTCTATGGCGACCTCGACCCGGCCATGGAAGCCAACTGGAGCACGATTTCCACAGACGGCCGCACAGCCACCAACGAGGGCGGTGGACTGACCCGCAGTGGCGACACCCTTTACTTCGTGCATGGGGATGGCTCAACAACCATTGACTCCTACACGCTGGGCAGTGGCTGGGGCTCTCAATTGACGGCTCCGCGGGGCTTTGACAAGGGAAGCGCCGTAGTCGCTGGTGACGGCGGCGACCTGTGGGCCCTGCGGGCCGACGAGTTCCTGGGGGGCTTCAATGGCACCGTCCACGCCATCGCCTACGTCTCCGAGGATGAGATCTACGTCGGCGGTGAGTTCACCCACGCCGGCAGCACCGAGGCCAATTATATCGCTGAGTGGGACGGTTCTGAATGGAAGCCGTTGGGCGCTGATGATCCCAAAGCTCCGGCTCCGAATCCGTGGGGGGACGATTACCATGACTATGTTTACGCCATTGCTGTAAACGGGAACAACGTATACGTCGGCGGCAGATTCGGCCTAAAGCGCTGGACTGAGGGTGCATGGGAGGACCTTGGCAGTCTGGACTGGAGTTCTACGGCCAGAGGTGTCTACGCCCTTGCCATAGATGGCAACGATGTGTACGTGGGAGGCGACTGGGTTGACATTAAGCAGCCACCTAATGATGACCTACTGGGCGCCAACGAGATCGCCAGGTGGAATAATGGCTGGTACAATGTGGCTGGAACGGGTTTAAAAGACGATTGGGGCTACGTCAGATCCCTGGCAGTGGATAGCAACTACGTATACGTGGGGGGGCGTATTCCGCGCGATCTCCCCGATCCTTGCGATTACGGCCAAGGCATCGCTCGCCTTAACAAGAGCAACGATAGCTGGGAAGGGGTTGGGTCGGGGAGCGACTGTTGCTCCGGCATCTGGAGTGGGTCGGCCCCGAACTATACTACTGGTGCATGGGTCGAAAGCCTGGACCTTATGGGGAACAAGTTGGTGGTCGGCGGGCACTTCACCTACGTTGCGAATGGGTGCGGCAGTGAGCAGGCGGCTAACAACCTGGCGTTCTACAATACCTCCAGTAACTCATGGGAGCCCCAATCCTACCTATCTACAGATGGCGATGTCAGAGCCATTCGGGTCAGCGGGAATGACATTTACATTGGCGGCGAATTCACCCAGGTAGGGGGTAGCACTTCAGCTTCCTACGTAGCCCGTCTGGATGCTTCTGGCGATTGGCATTCGCTGGGGAACAGCGTCGACAACAGCGTCTATGCCGTGGCCCATGATGGATCCTACACCTACGTAGGTGGCGCATTTGCCCACACAGACGACGGCACGGAGAGTGGCCCTGTCAGCCGTTTCGCCCGCTGGGACAGCAGCCGCAGCCAATGGAGCGGGCAGTTCTTCTACCAGTATTCGGGGGGCTCGTGGTCTCTCAAGCCAGAGATGCCCTTCTGGTTGGGCGGAGGCGCTACTGCTGTCAGCATCAAAAACGGCTCGTATGCTGGCTACCTGTTCGCCCTTGCCGGCGGTGGGTCAGGCGGCTTCTATCGCTTCAAAGACGGCAACTGGGTCTCAATGACTAATCTTGGCCAAGTGGGTGAGGGCGCCGCGCTGGTCGAGGGCAATCTTAGCGGCTCTGGCTACAGCTACATCTACGCCTCGCGGGGGGGAGATACTCCTGACTTCTATCGCTACGATCCGAACATGAACAACTGGACGACCCTGGCACCGCTGCCAGACCCCATCGTCTTTAGCTCTGGCACGTCGCTGGCCTGGGATGGCCGGGACTGTATCTACGCCTTTGCCGGCGGCAACGGCAAGCAATTCCTGCGCTTCCACGTCACCAATGAGTGGCAAGTGCTGGGCGATGGCAGTGATCTTTCCGACCCACCCGACAAGGACACGCCCTACAACATCAACGCGGGCGGGGGACTGGTGTACACAGACCAGGCGTTGTATGGCATCCCTGGCGGCGGCGAACCCCAGTTGTGGCGCTACGATCCGGTAGCCATCTACCCCGAAAAGCTGACCCTGGATAACGTGGCCTTCGTGGTCCCCGAAACGACCGCCGACTCATCGTGGTACAACCTGGACCTGATCAGCCAACCAGACGACTTCATGCTGGTCGGTCACCACAACGACTGGGTGGCCGGCAGCGGCATCACCTGGTCGCCCTCTGCGCTCTGGAATCCATACTTCAGTGGCAGCAGCCAACTCACCCACGATCAGGCCCAGTTCGTAGACGCCGACCGCGACGTGTATAGGATTCGCGACGGGTCCGTGATCAATGCTGGCTATCACACCTACCGGGCAACCGCCTACGTCGCCCCCAGCGGCGCGGAGTTCACCAACATCCAGGACGCCATCCTCAGCGACGCCAACACTGTGGTCGTCAAACCGGGCCAGTACCCGCAGTCGTTCTACCTCATCAGCGGCGTCAACGTGCTGGGCTCCCGCGCCGACCAGACCATCCTGGAAGCGCCGCCCGACCACACAACCCCGCTGGTCAGTGCCGAGGGCGTGGTAGGCGCGCGGCTTTCCGGTTTCACCCTGGCCGGGGACGGCACCCAGGACGGCTTGAGCGTGGAGGACGGCGCACAATCCCTCACCTTCGCTCGCAACATCGTGCGCGGCACACAGACGGGCATCTCCGTGGTGGGGGACGACACCGACCTGGAGGTGGTCAACAACACCATCGTGGATAACACCGACGGCATGGTGGCGTCCGACTGTGCGCCGGTGGACGTGCGCAACACCATCTTCGCCTACCACAGCGGCACTGGCCTCACCTACGATGACTGCGCGGTGACGAAGCTCCACACCTACAACGACTTCTGGGCCAACGACACCGACCTCAGCCCGGCCAAGCCCGGCGCCGGCGAGCTGTTCCTCGATCCGATGTTCGTGGACCGCTTCGCCCACGACTATCGTACCGTGGATGGCTCGCCGGTGATTGACGCCGGCAACCCCAGCGACCCGGCCCCGCCCGGCACCGGCGACCGCGTGGACATCGGCTACATCGAGCAGGGCCGCGCCGCCTTCTACGCCGACGACGACTACTGCGAGACCTGTCCCAACGACGGCCTCACCTGGCAGGTGGACGCCTTCGACGTGATCCAGGACGCCCTGGACGCGGCTGCCGACGACATGGCGGCGCTGGAGGCCACCGAATCGCCGCCCCAGTACGCGGTGGGCGTTGGCGCCGGCACCTACCACACCGAGACGGTCACCATCCCCGGCTACGTGCGGCTGGTGGGTAGCGGGGCCGAGGATACCACCATTGACGCAGGAGGCAGCGGCAGCCCCGTCACCTTCGACGGCGTGGTGCAGGCCGAGGTCACCGGCTTCACCCTTACCGGGGCGGGGAGCCCTGGCGTGGCTGTTTTGGGCGCCTCCAACAGCATCACCGTCACCCGCAACATCATCAGGGACAATCCCACCGGCGTCGCCTTCAGCGGACGGGCCAGCGGGCTGGTGACCTTCAACACCCTGGTGGACAATAGCGGAGATGGCGTCTCCAGTAGCGGCTACGGTAGCTGGGTCACAGTGGAGAGCAACATCCTCTCCGACAACGGCACCGGCCTGCACACCCTCGACCAGGGCCACATCTTCAACGAATACAACCTGCTGAACAACACGACCAACTACGACGATGAGGCCGGCACGGGTCTGGTCCAGGGCCTGCACGAGCTGGTTGACGTGGATCCGCTCTTCGTGGACCCCGGCGCCGACAACTACCGCTTGCAGGCCACCTCTCCGGCCGTGGATGCAGCTTCCCCCTTCGCGGAGGTCCCTGCCGGCGGTGGCGAGTACGCTGACCAGGGCTACCGCGAGTTGCTGGCCGCCCCGGTCACCCTGTTCCTGGGCAAGGAGGACGTCTCCACCGCCACCGGCAACTCTGGAGCAAACGAGGTTGAGGTCGGCATCACCCTGGTGGCCGATCCCAGCAGTCCAGTCACCGACACGATCCCCTCCACGTGGAGCGCAGTGACCCTGGATTCACCTGGAGAAACGGTCTCTTACTGGCAGACCGACTACGTCCCAGCCGCCGAAGGCCTCCACCGCTTCTACAGCCGCGCCACCGACGTGGTCGGCAACCAGGAGACGAATGACGAGGATTGGTACGAGGGCGCGTTCGTGGCCGACGACACCCCTCCCGACGTCACCTGGCTGAAGCCAGACCTTCCTGCAACTTCCTCGCCGCTGGAACTGCGGGCGCAGGTATCGGACTATGCGGCTGGCGAGTTCAGCGTCGAGGACATCCACTTTGAGGTAGATGGGGTCAGCTACTCTGCCGAGTGGGCAGCCGTGCCGTGGGACGAGGAGAGTGGCGATCCGCGCGTCTTCCGCGCCTGGGTCTCCCTGGCTTCGACTCCTAGCCCTCACACCGCCTACGCCGTGGCTGAGGACAAGGCCGGCAACGTCGGGCAGAGCGACCCCGTCGCCTTCACCGTCACAACCCTTCTAGCCCGCCTAGCAGCCGCAGATACCACGTCTCCGACCCTGACCGTCAGTTCACCAGCCGAAGGCAGTTGGGTCAGGGACACGGTGGATTTCTCCGGCACGGTCCAGGATGACGAGAGCGGAGTGGAATCGGTGGAGGTCAGCGTGGACGGCGGCACCTCCTGGATGCCGGCCGAGGTGAGCGGCGGAGACTGGAGTCTCACCTGGGAAACGCCCGAGGGACAGGAGTCCGTCAGCTACCCAGGACGAGTACGGGCCACCGACCTGGCCGGCAATGTCACTCTCCCCCAAACACGCACCTTCACGGTGGACAATGTAGCTCCCACCGGCCTGGCGCCGATCACCTTCAGCGCGCCGCAGAACACCCACTTCGACACCAGCATCTCCCTCACCATCGAGTGGAGCGCGCCAGAAGACGGCAGTGGCACGGCAGAGACGGTGCTGGCCGTGGATCAGGTGAGCGACACGACCCCCAGCGTAGTGGTGGGCGGCACCACCGCCACCGTGGATCTGAACGCCGATGGCGAGTGGTACGTCCACCTGGGGGCGGAGGACGCGGCTGGCAACCAACTCACCCGCCACTTCGGCCCCTGGTACGTGGGCATCCTCGATCTGCCCTGTGACCAGCGGCAGCAATCCATCGTCCTGGACGGCTACCTGGACCTGGAGAACGACGAGTGGCTGGACACGGAGTTCCTGGACGACGACGAGCGTCCCGTGGTCGAGAATCCGAACGCCGAGACCCAGGAGCTCTATGCCACCTGGGACGGTGAGGCCTTCTACCTGGGCTGGCAGGGGGCGTGGTGGACTCTCGACGGCACCCTCTGGGCCTATCTGGACACCGGCCCCGGCGGCACCAACCAAATACCCAGTATCCAATATCTGCTACCCTTCGACGCCGACTACGCCATCGAGGTCACCAGCCCCACCACCGGCACCCTGTGGACATACAACGGCGGCTGGCAATCGGCGGCATTGGACTTCGGCCACGACGAGACCGGCGGCACCGAAGCTCGCATCCCGCTGGACATCCCTGCCATCACCAATTTGCAGTTGCTCGCCTTCGCCCTGGGTGACGACGGCGAGCCGTGGAGCGTCTTCCCCACCACCAACCAATTGGAGGGGCCGTGGAACGACGCCTATCACTGGAACGACCCCTGTTCGGTGACCGCGCCCAACGACGGCCAGCCCCGGGGCGTCACGGTGGTCATGGCGCTGACCAGCCCGCAAGCGCCCCAGGCCACCTGGGGGCCGAATAACTCGCTGGAGTACGTGGTTGACTTGACCAACTACGAGGACGAGGAAGTGGCCGACCTGCGATTGGCCTTCAACGCCACTGCTGGCCTGGCCTACCAGCCACCACCAGATGGGGCCACCTGCGCCGATTGCGCCGCCGACGACTACTGGCTGTTGAACGTCCCGGCCTTGCCAGAGGAGGCCAGCCATCGCGTCACCGTCACCGGCACCCTGGCTGCCGACCTCAGCAGCTTCTCGGAGGTGACGACCACGGTGGAACTCCAGTTCGACACCACCAGGTTGGCTGCCAACCTCAGCGGCCTCTCAGAGGCGCAGGCGTTGGCCACCGCCACCCTGATCCAGGCCGCTCTCAGCCATCAGGTGGACGGCCAGCCGCCCACGGTGAGCATATCCCCGGCCGGCGAGACGCTGAAGCCTGGCCTGCAGACCATCTATGGCGAAGCCAGTGATGGTGATGGAGTCGGCGTGGCTGGCGTGGAATGTCGCGAGGCCATCACCGGAACGTGGCAGGACGCCGATGGCACCCTGCTCTGGGCCTGCGACATCGTCGTGCCGCCAACGTTCACCTTCCAGTTGGAGGCGCGGGCCACGGACGAGTATAGCCAGACCAGCGATGTGGTGTCGGCCGAATTCACCGTGGACCCGACGCCGCCAGCGGTGAACTGGAGTCTGCCCGCCATCTTGAGCGGCGACCACGCCGACGTTGGCGGCACGACCACCGACCCATATCCGGACGGAAGTGAGGTGAATCAGGTAGACGTTCAGTTGGATCAGGATACGAACCCGTGGCGGACGGGGGAGGTATATGCGCCTGATGCAAGTGGTGACCAGGATTGGCTGTGGACCTGGGCTCTGCCACGAGAAGATGGCGTCACCCACAACCTGCGGGCCCGCGCCACCGACGCCGCCGGCAACGAGACCGCCACTCTCTGGCAGTCCACCCTGGTGGATACCGTTGCACCGGAGGTGACCGTTGCCACTGTGATCAGTAACGTTGATCTGGTCGACTATCAGCCGGGGTCAGTGACAGGGCCGCCGATACTAGAAGGCACCGCCAGCGACGGCGACAGCGTGGACGATGCCATCGTGCACGTCAACCTGCCCAACGGTGACTCGTATCAAGATGCCGCTACCTACAACGGCTCAGAGTGGAGCTACACCCCTGAGCTCACCCAGTGCGGCCACCACACCCTACGACTGGAAGTGACAGACCAGGCGGGCAACGCCACCCTCAAGGGAGCCTTCGACCTGTTCGTTAACGCCCCTGAATTCACCACCGCCTTCGTCACCGCCCAGCCCAGCAACTCCGTCAACCTCACCGCGAGGGTGAGCAACGATGGTAGCAAACAGGCCGCAGCCGGTGTGTCGGTGGCCTTCTACCTGGGCGATCCTGAAGTCGGCGGCACCCTCATCGGTATGACCACCACCCAGGCTCTCGACCCCGGCGAATGGGAGGACGTCTCCGTCAACTGGGATTGGGATACCCCCGGCGATCACGACATCTACATCGTCGTGGATGACGACGGCACGGGTACCAGCCAGGTCGTCGAGTGCGAGGAGGACAACAACACCACGCACCACATCGTCTCCATCGTGGACGTGCCCCTGGTCGAGTCCTGGAATCTCGTCTCGGCCTACGTCAATCCCTTCAACACCGACACCAGCGTGGTGCAGATCCCCATCGAGGGGCAATACACCGTCATCCACGGCTTCGACGGCGGCGCCCAGTCCTACTACCTCGACTTGCCGCCGGCGGTGAACACGTTGAAGAACGTGGATGGGGAACATGGCTACTGGGTCAAGGTGAAAGAGGGGCTCGGGAGAACAGAGGAGAACCCTTCGACAGGGCTCAGGGCAAGCTCGGGGGAACTCAGGGGAAGTGAGCAAGTCGCTACATGGCGGATGGTGGGGACGAAGCTGGCCGAAGACCAGGCGATTGAGCTGGATGTCGGCTGGAATCTGGTGAGCTATCTGCCTCGCCAGCCCCTGGCCGTCGCCGATGCCTTGCAGAGCATTGACGGGCGGTACACCGCCGTGCTGGGCTTCGACCAGGGCGCGTTGTCCTACTACCCCGACATAGACCCCAGCTTCAACACCCTGCACGAAATGGAGCCGCTGTTCGGCTACTGGATCAAGATGGACCGGGCGGACACGCTGCAGTACCCGGCGACAACTCAGGGAACTGCAAACGTCAGCGAATCCCCTCCGAATTCCCCCGAGCCTGCCCTGAGCGTCGCTTTGCTTACGGTCGAAGGGCTCCCCCGGGTTTCTCCGAGCTCGACCTGGGTCAACTTCTACGGCCCGACGCTCTTGCCTGTGGGGAGCGTAGTACAGGCCACAGACCCCGACGGCGTCGTGTGCGGAGCGACAATGGTCACCCACGAAGGTCAGTACGGCCTGCTGGCTTGCTACGGCGACGACCCGACCACACTCGAAGATGAAGGCGCGCGGCCTGGGGACATCATCGAGTTGGTAGTGGATGGCCAGACATTGAATAGAGGGATGTACACAGTGCAGGGTGATCTGCATTGGGTCCCATTGGGGACAGCGCCGCAGCAGCAAGTATTCTTGCCATTGGTTCAGCTACACTAGCTCCGACAACGACTGCTCCCACAAGTCGTCTTGACAAAAACCGATAGTCATGCGACAATATCGGGGAATTGGCAGAACGGATTCTCCCTATTCACTTTCAGGAGTTATCTCATGCGTCGCCCTTTGAGGTTGCTGCTATGCCTTGCCTGCCTGCTCGTGGCTATGCCGACTGCTCAGTCACAAGACGAATTGCATCCCACGAACTTGTGGGTTGATTTTGTGGGCATGGGCGAATCCACCCTCGGCGGCCAACCCCTGCCGGTGGGAGCCGTTGTCCGCGCCTACGACCCCAACGGCGTGCTGGCCGGTCGCGCCGAGGTGGCTCTGAGCGGCTGGTACCTGATGGCCGTCTACGGCGACGACTCCGAGACCCAGCTCGACGAGGGAGCGGAGTCGGGGGATACCATCACCTTCACCGTCAATGGACGCCCCGCCGTTCCCCAGGGGCCAGACCCGCCCGTGTGGGTTGGGTCGGGCAGCCGGGTGCACGTCGAACTGGAGGCATGCCCCCTGTTCGGCGACCTGGACTGCGATTGCGACGTGGACGTGGCGGACATCATGTTGGTGGCCAGCAGATGGAGTTGCCAGCCTGGAGACGAATGTTTCGATGCCAATTGCGACCTCGATGGAGACGGCGACATTGACATCGTGGACATCATGCAGGTGGCGGCTCAATGGGGGGAAGTCTGTTCGCCATAGAGAATCCAAAACGTCCTATGCACCTTTAGAGACCCCCACATCCTGGAGAAAAACATGCTGATGAAAAGACGTTTCTCAAGCACTGCGGCACGGCTAGGCAGGCTCGCCAGCCTAGCCCTCCTCCTCTTGACGCTACCTCACGGCTCAAGTCGGGCAAGCGGCTCGCCCGAATGGGTGAACTTCTTCAGCGCCAACACCACCTTTTTCGGCCAGCCCGTCCCGGTGGGTGCCGTCATCGCGGCCTTTGATCCCCAGGGCGTACAATGTGGTGAGTTCACCGTCACCACAGAAGGCAAGTACGGCCTCATGCCCTGCTATCGCGACGACAAAACGCCCCCTGACCTGGTGGACGAGGGCGCCGAGCCGGGGGACGTCATCAGCTTCACTATCAATGGCCTGCCCGCGGTGGCATCGGGGCCAGATGACCCCATCTGGACCAGCAATGGCGATTGGCAGGAGGTTAACCTGTGGATGCCTGAGAGCCTCACAGTGAGCAACCTCGGTGCCGGGACGGGGATAGTGACCAGCAGCCCCAGCGGAATCCATTGCGGTGCGGACTGCGCAGGGAACTATGACTATGACACGCTCGTCACCCTGACAGCCTACCCCGGTGTCCAGTCCTACTTCGTCGGTTGGAGCGGGGACTGCTCCGGTTCAGAGCACACCACCACAGTGACCATGGACAGCGGCAAGTCCTGCACCGCCACCTTCGGATGGCTGGTTGGCGGCATCGTCGTGACAGTCGGCAAGCTGGGACTTCTCGCGCCGTGGGTGGAATTGGTAGCGGTCGCCTTCCTCGTCGTCGCCCTGGCGGTTGTGTGGGTCAGGAGACGCAGGGACTAGGAATTCACATCCTGAGATAGATGGCAATACAAAAGGTTCTGGCCAACAACCCGCCAGAACCTTTTGCTGTGATTACCCAGCCGGGTCAAGGAGCACTTGACAAAATGATTCCTCTGGATTATCATTACTTCTACAAGTTCAGGAGAAAGATGATGGCAAAAACTATCGCTGTAGCAGGCAAGGGGGGGACGGGTAAGACGACCATCACCGCCTTGTTGATCAAACACCTGGTGGAAAATCGTTCAGGCGCCATACTAGCTATTGATGCCGATCCCAGCACCAATCTGAACCTGGCCCTGGGGGTGCCGATTTTCGAAACCGTAGGCGACATCCGCGAGGAGGCACTGCAGGAGGTGCAGAGCGGCGGTTCGCTGGGAGGCATGAGCAAGCCCGACTACCTCGATCTCAGAATCCAGCAATCCCTGGTAGAAGAGCGGGACTTTGACCTCCTGGCTATGGGCCGCCCTGAGGGTCCTGGCTGCTACTGTGCAGCCAACAACATCCTGCGCCTATCCATTGACCGCCTCTCCAAATCCTACGATTACGTGGTCATAGATAACGAGGCCGGCCTTGAGCACCTCAGCCGCCGCACCACCCGCGACGTGGACCTCTTGTTCACCGTCACCGATCCCACCATGCGGGGCATCATCGCCGCTGGCAGGGCGACCAGGCTCATCGGAGA
>CAZQDO010000006.1:0-28932 GCA_964592085.1 uncultured Anaerolineae bacterium
CAGTGAGGTCACAGTGAGGCCCGATCTCTACATCGCGTGCGGAATCTCCGGAGACGTGTACCACTACTTCGCCATGCAGGAGGCCAAGTTCGTGGTGGCCATCCACCAGGACCCCGATGCCCCTATTTTCAAGATAGCCGATGTGGGCATCGTGGGAGATATGCGGGAGGTGATCCCGGCGTTGATCAAGGAATTGACGGCATAGCCTCGTGCCGCTTACCGCAGAACGTCAAACAGGCAGGCGAGAGATTCGCCTGCCTGTTTCGCTGTTCTGGGCAGTATTATTTACTATGGGACACACTTCCCTTAGTTTTTCCACACCTGCTCGAAAACACGCATGTAGTTGCCGCCCAGGACTTTCAGGATCACCTCGTCCGAATGCCCCCGCTGCACCAGACGCCTCGTGATGGCCGGAACCTTGGACATGTCCTCCAGTCCTTTCGGCGCCCTCTCCATGCCGTACAGATCGGAACCCAGCCCCACGTGATCCGGGCCAACGACGTCCATTACGTACTCGATATCCGTCACTACCTCGTCAACATCCGCCTGATAGTAAAAAATGACGCCCACCACACCACCGCTCCGCGCGATAGCCTCCAGCCGCTCATGGCCACGCGACGTGTCAATCCCAGGGTACCTGGGACTCTCATCGGCGTGACGAGGGAAAAACTTGCGCGGGCTGGTATGCGAGAAAATCACAGGAAACTGGCTCAACTCCAGCACTTCCCAGAAGCCCACCTGGTTCAGGTGGCCCAGGTCAATGACAATGCCCAGCTCATTCATGCGTTTGACTGCCTGCTTGCCTAGCTTGGTGAGGCCTCCGGTTTGGATATTCATCTGAAGACCATCGGCGAAGAAATTCCGCCGGGAGTGAGTCAGGCTGGCCATGCGCAGGCCCAGCTTGTAGAAAAGATCCAGGAATCGAAGATCGAAACCCAGGGGCTCGAACCCCTCGAAGGCCAGGATGCCACCACATTTTCCTTCACGCTTGACACGGTGGATATCTGCGACGGTAGTCACCAACTCAAAATCGTCATTCTCCTCCACCTCCCGATGCAACCACCAGGTCATCTCTAAGCCCCTTTGGAGCGCTCGCTCCAGGTCACGATCTTGTAGATAGATCGCGCAGACCTGTACCGTTAGCCCTCCTGCCAGGAATTGAGGGATGCTGTACTGGCCGGCGGTGCCAAAATAGTAGGTGTGGGGCGAGAATCCGAAGATATTGGTGGACGCTTCTCCCGCGATACCCAGTGGAGGCTCCCACGTAGCCGGGTCCGGCAGCTCCATGTGCTCTCCGAGCCGGATTTTGCCGTCTGCAACGGGCATCAGGATATCGCAGTGACCATCAATCACAATAGCCTGCTTGTGCAGTTCCATCGCGTTGGTATCCACGTTCTGAGTAGACATGTTCACTCCTTCCTTCGGGGATTTGAGTTCAGACCAACTGTTTGGGATCAAGCGCGTCGCGCAACCCATCTCCAACAAAGTTGAAGGCCAGCACCGTAATGGAGATCAGGATGCCTGGGAACCAAACCATCCACGGGGCATCCAGGAGGCGGGTGAGTCCTTTCTGCAACATGCTGCCCCAACTGGCGTTTGGCGGCTGCACTCCGAGACCCACGAAGCTTAGCGCCGATTCCGTGAGGATAGCCTGGGCAACGCGCAGCGTAGCCGCCACAATGATGGTGTTGCTGGCATTGGGCAGGATGTGTTTCCAGGCAATGCGGGTACGCCTGACCCCCACCACAACCGCTGCCGTCACGTAGTCACTGGATCGAAGGTTCAGGAACTCGCCTCTGACCAACCGGGCTACGCTCATCCACGATGTGACCCCGATGATGGCCATGACTGTGTAGATGCTGGGATCCATGATCGTTTGGGAGATCATGATCAGAAAGAATAACGGTATTGAGAGAAGGATATCCACTGAACGCATCAGGAGGTTATCCACCAAACCGCCAAACATCCCCGCCATGGTCCCGACGAGCGTACCGATGGCCACCGCCATACCCGAGGCGATGAAACCCACCGAAAGCGAAATGCGCGCTCCATAGAGGGCACGGGAGAATCCATCACGCCCCAGTTCATCCGTCCCAAAGTAGTGGCTGGCGCTGGGTGGTTGCAAAAGCTCCGTCGGTCTAAGGTCGATTGCGTCTGGATCATAAGGCGCAATGGCCGGAGCCAAAGCCGCTGCTGCCGTCATGAATACCAGCACAGCGACAGAGATAATGGCCAGACGATTCTTACGAAACCGAAGCCACGCTCGTTGAAAGTAACTCTGTTCTGCAGATTTCAGTGCGTGATAAGGACTCGTGTTCACAGTTGTTTCCACCAGGTCATTGCCCTCTCTCAACTCTCACGGATTTGTGGGTTGACCAGGACATACGCCACATCTGCCAGCAGGTTGCCGGCCATGATGAAGATCGCTGAGAGGAGAGTCACCCCCATCATAACCGGGTAGTCGCGCTTAAGCAACGCGGCATAGCCGAACTGTCCCATGCCAGGCCAGGAAAAGATCGTTTCGATGATGTACGACCCTCCTACCAGATTGGACACAGAAAAGCCGATCATGGTCAGGATCGGAATGAGGGCATTTCGCCAGGCGTGGCGAAACAGCACCACACGCTCTTTCAATCCCTTCGCCCGGGCAGTGCGGATATAGTCCTGTCGCAGCACTTCCAACATGCTGGCTCTTTGATAGCGCACCCAACTAACCAGGCTGACGAAAGACGTGGTCGCCACCGGCAGCACAAAATGCCGGGCATAATCCACGATCCGCGATGTTGTAGGTTGATACGAGCTCATTTGCCCTGTCGGTAGCCAACCCAGCCGCACCGCAAAGAACCAGATCAGCATCATGGCGATCCAAAAAGTGGGCAGCGAGTTGCCGACGAAGGCCAGGATAGTGATGCCATAGTCGAGAATGCTGTATTGCTTCACTGCAGAAAGCAAACCCACTCCCACGCCGACCGTAATGGATACGAGAAAGGAAATGCCCATCAGAGAGATGGACGCCGGTAGCTTCTCCAGAATGACTTCCGTCACAGGTCTCTTGTTGGCTAATGAGTACCCAAGGTTTCCTCTCAGTGTGTTTTTCAGCCAGGATATATACTGCACATGGATCGGACGGTCCAGGCCCAGATTGTGTCGGATGCGTTCAATGTCCTCCGCGGACCCTTTGGACATTTCTGTGGACACGTACATCCTCACCGGGTCGCCTGGGGCTGCTTTCATGATGGCGAATGAAAGGACTGACACGATGAATAATGTGGGTATGGCCAGTAGCAGCCGTTGAGCGATCAGCCTTTGCATGTCCGTTTCTCCTCACAATACCCAGTAGATGAAGAATCATTAGCAGAGGCGGCTCCCACGCCGCCGATTCGCGGGCATGGGAGCCCGCTCTGCTTCAGAATTTCCATCTATTGATACTTGCTGCCCCACAGCACAGAGGCCGTGGGGCAGCAACCAGGAACTGCATAGGGTTATTGCCGCGTGCTTGTGACTTTCCAGTTCTCGCGATAGATGGCTCTGTTGTCCATGTCGGCGGAAGAGGCGGGGAGACTTAGCCCGCCGACGTTCTTTGAAACCGCCATGTGCGCCTGCCACATGAAGAACCAGATGGCCGGACAATCTTCGCCGATGATGTCCATCGCCTTCCACAGGTGCTCCTGCCGCTCCTCGAGGGAGGCAGCGAGCTCAGCGGCCTCGAACGCGGCGTCTAGCTCCGGGTTCGAATAGTTGCTGGGATTCGCCATGTAGGTCCCTTCCTCCGCCGTCTCCGAGACCCAGCGCGAGGCGACGTCGGGATCCACTCCAAACCCCTGCCAACCAAGGTAGAGGTCGAAATCCTTGTTCTGGTAGACGGCCTCGTCAAAGGTGGCGGACTCCATCTGCTTCAACTGGAGGTCTATCCCGACCGTCTTCAAGTATTGCTGCATACCCACCGCCAGATCGGCTTGAGCGTAGCCGGTGGTGTATGGCATGTTCAACGAAAGACGTTGGCCATCCTTGACGCGGATGCCATCGGAACCGGGCTCCCACCCTGCCTCATCAAGAAGCGCCTCGGCCTGGTCGGGGTCATATTCGTATTTGCGTATGTTGGGGCTGGATGCCCACCCGGTGGGAATCGGCGAGTCGCCAACGTTAGCACTTGGCGATACGACCGCCCTGACGAGGCTCAGCCGATCCACCGCGTGGGCAATGGCCTGCCTGACACGAACGTCTTCCAGAATCGGATTGCCCACGTTGAAGCGTGCAGCCATGATCCAGTTGGAGTCGTAGCGGTAAATGGTGATGTCCGGATCTTCCTCCGCCACCTTTATGTTGGCCGCCTCCGACAGCGTGGTGACGTCCAGTTCACCTGCTTTTAGGGCAGCGAGCGCAGCCTGCTCATTGGGGTAGTTCAGCCGAATCACTCGCTTCAACCCAGGTGTACCCTGGAAGTAGTCATCGTGCGCTTCCTGTACGACACGTTGATCGGGTACATACTCCACCAGCTTGTACGGGCCTGTGCCGACTGGATTCAGGTTGAAATCGCAGGTTTCGATGTCCTCGCACTTTTCCAGGATGTGTTTGGGCAGAATGCAGAAGAAGATCTCGTCGGCACGCGAGCATTTGGCCAGGAACGAGGATGACGGCTGAGGCAGGGTGGCTCGTACAGTGTAGTCATCCACTTTCTCCCACTTGACTGGCTCACCCCCGATGATGAATTTGCTCCGATAGGGTGAGTTGATCTCCTCATCAAGGGTCAACTGTGCCGTATAGACGACGTCATCGGCCGTCATCTCCACACCATCGTGGAACTTGACCCCTTTGCGCAGGTAGAAGGTATAGATCAGGCCATCTTCAGAGATGTCCCAGGATTCCGCCAGATCCGGGATTGGCTTGAGGTCTGAATCGAAGCGCACCAGGCCGTCATAAAGCCACACTCGGACATCGTGCAGGAGTGGGTTGAAGTTCTCAGGAAACGACGACCCCGAACCTCGCTCGATCAAAGTCCCTCTCTCAGGGGGCTCAGGCGTGGTGGTGACCACTTTCTCTATCACGACCTCTTTCTCGACGACCACGGTCTCGACGACCTGCTTCTCAATGACCTTCTCCTTCTCCACCTCGACGGTGACTGGAACCTCTTTCTCGACGATTACCTCTTCCTTGATCACCTCGGGGGTAGGCGTGGCGCAAGCGGCCAGAGTGCTGACCAACAGTCCAGCGATCATCAGCCAAACGACTACGCGGCTAATGTGGTTCGAAAGCTTAAACATCTTGTCCTCCTTTGTAAATTTGTGGTCTGACAGACAGGCACCTTACAAGGCCTGATCGGGTAGCGCCTTTGAGCGCAGCAGCTGAAAGTTCGTACTAACCTCTTATTCGCACCTCCTGATTAGTTTTCTACGTGAGGGTCGTGGTCATTCCCCTCGGGTTGAGTCGTGTCAACCTGAGACCTTCCAGAAAGGGTGGCCACTTCCTTGATGTAGTTGTAGATGGTGGACCGAGAGGCACCCAGAAAGTCAGCGATCATGGGCACGGCATTGCGGAACTGGAACGCGCCTTCTCGATCGAGATTCTCAACCAATCGCAATCGGTCCGCTCTGCTCATCGCGCTGACGGGCTTTCCAATGGCAGCAGCGGTTTCCTGCAGCATCCTCGCCAACGAGTCCCCTGCATCACTGCTGAAGGCTTCGCTAATCTCCTCTCTAGCGGAAGGAATCACTGCGTTGAGTGTGGATTGGAGCGCGGCCAGTAGACTCACATCCAGGTTGATACACATAGCCGCGTAGTATCGGCCCCGATCGTCCTTCAGAAATGGAGCCGCGCAGCGTAGCACCTTCCCATCCGGCGTCCTGGTTACATACCCTAGAAGCAGCTCTACGTTACCGTCACGGAGCGCTCTCAAACCAGCATCTGTCATTGGCGAACCCACTGCGCGCTTCGTGATATTGCCCTCTATGTGAACGACGGAATGCTCCAAGTCGGTCAGGTCATGGATCACCACTTCGCAGAAGCCTGGAAAGAGGGCCACAATGCCTCTCGCTATCTCACGCAACGCAGAGAAAACCAATGCTTTGTCACCCTCGGCAGTGCTTTGGCATACAGACAGGTTCTGCTCCCGTGAATTGGCTTCAAGATCCATGCGCCCCCCCCTTCTTTAAGTCACAGATTATACCATTGCTTGAACAACTTTTCAAGCGAAAAGTCTCAGTTTGGACAATTTGTCCAAGATGGATCAGGTGATGCCATTGGGTTCAATGTCAGCTTCTATTCTGCTGCCTGCTTGCTGGGTAATGGAAGCTCTCGCACTGATTGCCATCTGGTGCAAAAAAGAAGCCACTCCCCGTTTGCTTATCTAGTGGGAATGTGCTATTATAAAGCCCTGCACACCGGAGGCAAAGCATGAGAGAAGTTTTCATCGCCGCTGCAACTCGCACCCCCTTTGGCCGCTTCGGCGGGATGCTGAAGGATTTGATGGCTGTGGAATTGGGGGCATCGGCCATAAGCAAGGCGGTGCTGCGAGCCAGCATAGAAGGCACAGCCATCAACCGCGTGATCCTGGGCAACTGCATGGGAGCGGCCACCCTGGGTCAAGTGCCAGCCCGCCAGGCAGCTCTCAAAGCCGGGCTCCCCGATAGCGTCCCCACCATGGCCATCAACACGGCCTGCACCTCGGCTCTCCAGGCGGCCGGTCTGGGCTTCGCCCTCATTCGCCACGGCGAAGCCGAGGTCGTCGTCGCCGGCGGGATGGAGAGCATGAGCCAGGCGCCCTACATCCTGCCCCAGGCCCGTTGGGGGTATCGGCTGGGGCATGGGCAAATCGTGGACGCCCTCACCAACGCCCTCACCTGCCCCATCAGTGGGGTGCACATGGGCGTCTTCGCCAGCCAGGTGGCCAAAGAGTACGGCATCGGCCGCCAGGAGCAAGACCGCTGGGCACTGAGGAGCCAGCAACGCTACCAGGCAGCCCAGGCAGCGGGCAAGCTCACCGATGAGATCGTGCCCGTCGAGATTCAGACCCGCAAGGGCAAGGTCGTAGTGAATGAAGACGAACAGCCTCGGCCCGACACCACTTACGAGAAGCTGGCCGCCCTGCCGCCGGCTTTCGAGCCTGAAGGGACGGTGACGGCGGGCAACGCGCCGGGCCTCAACGATGGAGCTGCGGCGCTGGTTTTGATGTCCCGACAGGCAGCCGAGGCGCAAGGTCTCGAACCTCTGGCGCGGATCGTGGCCACAGGCGTTGCCGCCACTGCGCCACGGCTGATCAACGTGGTGCCCGCTCTGGCCGCCCAAAACGCCCTCCAAAAGGCTGGCTTGGCTGCGGGGGACATTGACCTGTGGGAGATCAACGAGGCATTTGCTGCCGTCACCCTGACCGCCATCCAGATACTGGGCGTGGGCCCGGAGCTGGTCAACGTCAACGGGGGCTCGGTCGCCATCGGCCATCCGGTGGGGGCGACGGGTGCGCGCATCCTGATGACCCTGATCTATGAACTGCGCCGTAGGGGTGGCGGGATGGGCCTGGCGACCATCTGCGGCGCAGGGGCTCATGGGTACGCGATGATCGTCGAAGTAGCTGGCCAATATCCAATACCTAATATCCAATAACTGATATTAGGTATTGGATATTGAAGGACAAGAAAGACCATGTTGAGTTTACAAGACATCTTAGCTGCCCAGCGAAACCTCAGCAGCCTGATCGCCAGGACGCCGCTGGAACATTCCTTCCTGTTGAGCCAGAGAGCGGGCTGCGAGGTGTATCTCAAGCTGGAGAACTGGCAGAAGACGGGGTCCTTTAAAGTGCGGGGAGCGATGAACAAGGTCGCCAGGCTGAGCGAGGAGGAGAAAGCCAGGGGGCTGGTGACGGCTTCGGCGGGGAACCACGCCCTGGGGGTGGCCTACGCCGCCAGAGCATTGGGCAACGTGCCGACTACCGTGTTCGTGCCTGTCAACGCTCCTGCTTCCAAGCTCAACAGGCTGGAGGAGTTTGATTGCGACGTTGTCCTCTCAGGGAACAGCTATGAGGAGGCCCACCACGCGGCTGAGGATTTCGAGCGAGTTCACGGCGCTACCTACGTCCACGCCTACGACGATCCCTTGACCATCGCCGGCCAGGGCACGGTAGGGCTGGAAATCATGGAGGACCTGCCCGAGGCCGATGCCATCCTGGTGCCAGTGGGGGGCGGCGGGCTCATCGCTGGGGTGGCCCTGGCCGCTAAAGCCATCAACCCGCAGGTGCACATCATCGGCGTGCAGCCCGCGGCCTCGCCTGCGGCCTATCTCTCGCTGCGCGACGGCCATCCTTATGAGGAGTACGACGCTGCCCCCATCATCTCCGATGGATTGGCCGGAGGCTTTGGCCGCCTACCCTTCGAGGTGGCGGGCCACCTCATTGACGAAGTGGTTCTGGTGAGCGAAGAAGAGACGCGCACCGCCGTGTTCACCCTGCTGGAGCTGGCCCAGTTGGTGGTGGAGGGCTCTGGCGCGGTGGGCATAGCGGCCCTGTTGGCCGGCAAGGTCAGCCTGGCGGGGAGAAGAGTCGTGGCAGTATTGACAGGGGCCAACATAGACGCCAGCCTCCTCTTTGAGATCATGGGGGGCAAGCTTGGGCAACCAAAACGTAACACAAAAAGTGCGCAGATAGTAGAATGAAGCAGTGTCCTTAAAACGAGAGGTGCCGAACATGGACACACAAGAGAGAACTCGGGTGTTGATCGTCGAGGATGAAGTCCTGGTCGGTCAGACGATTCAGGGGCTGTTGGAAGCGCTGGGCTATATCGTCGTCGGCAGGGCAATAGATGGCCAGCAAGCGGTGGAGATGACACAGTCATTACGACCCGACGTTGTCCTGATGGACATCGGCCTGCCCGACATAGATGGTGTGGAAGCCACTCAGCGCATCAACAGGTCTCGTTCCACGCCGGTGGTGGTGCTGACAGCCTATGAGATGCCAGAACTGGTTGAGCGAGCCACCACGGCGGGTGCTGGGGCATACCTGGTCAAGCCAGCCGACCCGCAAGAGATAGAGCGGGCCATCACCGTCGCCATCGCTCGCTTTGGCGACATGATGACATTGCGCCGTCTGAACACCAAGCTGCAAGCCGAGATCGCCGAGCGAGAGCGGGCCGAGGCGGCGCTGCGGGAAAGCGAGGAAAAATACCGAACGATTCTTGAGAGCATCGAAGACGGGTACTACGAGGTTGACATCGCGGGGAACTTCACGTTTTTCAATGACTCGTTATGCAAGCTTCTTGGGTATTCTGAAGATGAACTGCAGGGCATGAACAACCGAGAGTACATGGATGACGAGACAGCCAAGGCAGTCTATGCAACTTTTAATGCGGTCTATCGAACAGGGAAACCAACCGAGATATTCGGCTACGAGGTCGTCAGAAAAGATGGGGTCAGGAGATTCGCTGAGTCATCTGTATCTCTGATAAGAGGTCCCGAAGGTGAGCCCGCCGGGTTCCGAGGCATTATGCGCGACACTACCGAGCGCAAGCAGGCAGAGGAGAAGCTACGGAAGAGCGAGGAACAGTATCGGAAGCTCTTTGCTGAATCGCAGAGACAGGCACAGGAATTGGCCCTGTTGGGCCAGGTAGGTACGGCTCTGGCGGGTGAACTGGATTTGCCAGCCCTCTTTCGCACGGTCGTCGAGGCCATCGCCGACACATTTGGCTACACGCTGGTAAGCCTCTACCTGCTCCAGGATGATGTGCTGATCCTCCAGCATCAGGTAGGGTACGAGCAAACGATCCCAAGGATTCCAGTAACCCAAGGAGTCACTGGCCGGGTCACCCGCAGCGGGCACCCCGTGCTGCTCAAAGATGTGCGCACCGATGCTGCCTTCCTGGGAGCCATCGAAGGGATCGCCTCTGAGGTTTGTGTTCCGCTGTTTGACCAGGGCAGGGTGGTGGGTGTTCTGAATGTAGAAAGCTCAAGAGGTACGACCCTCGGAGAGGTAGATTTGCGGCTCATGACGGCGCTCAGCGAGCACATCAGTGTCGCCATCGGGCGAGCGCGGCTCTATGCCGAGGTGCAAGAGAGCGAGGACCGCTATATAGACCTATATGATAACGCCCCCGATATGTATTTCACAGTGAGAAAAGACGGCATAGTTCTATCGGTCAACCGTCTCGGTGCGGAAACGCTAGGATACCAAAAAGAAGAACTGATTGGCAGGCCGGTAGCTATCGTGTTCCATCCGGAAGACGCTGTGTCGGTGCAGCGGCAGATTGATGAGATTTTGAAGAACAGAGAAAGCATCTCAAGGCTCGATTTTAGAAAAATCCGTAAAGACGGAAGCGCGATCTGCGTTAGTGAGCGAGTTTCTTTGCACTATGATCCACAAGGGGAGCCCATACTCCGCATCATCTGCCGTGACATCACCGACCGCAAGCACGCAGAGGAGGAGATCAGGCAACGCAACCGGGAGCTGGCTGCCCTCAACGCCCTTACCAGCGCGATGTTGCAGAGCGCCTTAGACCTGGACGAGGCGCTGCAACGAGCAGCCGATATCATTGTGGAAGGACTCGGTTGTAACACTGCTTTCCTTTTCTTGCTGAATGAGGAGACGGAGATTTTCGAAGGCGGCGCGGTTTCCACAAGGACGAAGATCCTGGAAAAACTCAACACCATCATTGGCCACCCATTGCCCCAGATCAGGATCCCCGCAAGAAGCGATTACAGTGAGACCGTGAGCAACCTCCTGGCTGGTCAGGCAACCATCAAACACGATCTCTACGATCTGCTCAAGCCTTTCTGGAACGAGCGGGTTTGCTCTAATATACAGAGGCATCTGGACTCACGGACGTTCTTTGCCATACCTATGCTGGCCAAGGGAAAAACCGTAGGAGGCATCGTCGCCTCAACACTGGAGGAGCTAAATGAGACAGATGTAGAAAAGCTCATGACCTTCGCCAATCAAGCGGCCATCGCCATTGAGAACGCCCGGCTCTATGAGGCCGAGCGCAGGCGCAGCGCAGAACTGGAGACCCTGCGGCAAGCCAGCCTGCACCTGACCTCCACCCTGGAACTTCAGCCCACCCTGGAAGCGATTCTCGACCATGCCCTCGAATTGGTCTCGGCTGACGACGCCCACGTTTTCCTCTACGATGGCGAACGGCTGACCTTCGGTGCCGCCCTTTGGGAGGGTGAACACCAGCAAGCACCTTACGCCGAGCCCCGACCGCATGGCCTGACCTATACGGTGGCCCGCAGTGGGGAACGCATCGTCGTTTCCGGCGTCAACAGCCACCCGCTCTTTCGAGATTACCAGTGGGGCGGGGCTATTATCGGTCTGCCCCTGCGCGTCGGCGCAGAGGTGGTAGGCGTGATGAGCATCGCCTTCGATACGCCTCATACGTTCAGCGAAGGCGAACTGCGGGTGCTGGGGCTCCTGGCTGATCAGGCAGCCATAGCCATTGAGAACGCCCGACTGTACGAGGAAACCCAGCAGCGTGCCCTGGAGCAGGAGACGCTGCGGGAGGCAGCGCTGGCGCTAACCACCGCCCTGGATCGGAACCGGGTGATCGAGCGCATCCTGATCCAGTTGCAGCGAGTAGTGCCCTACGACAGCGCCTCGGTCCAGTTGCTCAGGGAGAACCAGATGGAGATCGTAGGTGGACGCGGCTTTCCCAACCTGTCAGACCTGTTGGGCATCACCTTCCCCGTGAACGGCGACAATCCCAACAGTGAGGTGATCCGCACCCGCGCCCCCTTCATCGTGGAAGATGCCCCGGCTGCGTATGAGGGATTCCGAAAAGGCCCACACATGCAGACCGCCATCCGCTCCTGGCTAGGAGTGCCAATGCTGATCGGCGAGCAACTGGTGGGGATGATCGCCCTGGACAAGAGCGGGGCGGGATTCTACACCCAGGAGCACGCTCGGCTGGCTGAGGCATTCGCAGCCCAGGCGGCTGTCGCCATCGAGAACGCGCGGCTCTTCGAGGAGACACGCTGGCGGGCTCTCCAGTTGCAGACCGTCGAGGAGGTCGGGCGGAGAGTCTCCTCCATCCTCGACCCCGATGAGTTGTTCCCCTATGTAACCAGAGCCATCCAGCAGAACTTCGGCTACTACCACGTGGACATCTTCCTCGTCGAACCTGCCACGGGCTACGCCATCTTCAAGGCCAGCAGCGACTCTGCAATGGAAAAGACGTGGAAAGAACAAGGTTTACGTTTCAAGATCGGTGAGGAGGGGATGATCGGCCTGGTTGCCCATACCGGCGAGCCCGTCTTGGCCAGTGACGTCAGCCAGGAGCCCCATTATCTTCCAGATGAGTTGCTTCCGGAGACGAAATCCGAGCTGGCTGTGCCTTTGAAGGTGGGAGATCAGGTGGTGGGTGTGTTGGATGTGGACAGTAACGAACTCAAAGCCTTCGACGAGGACGATCTCTTCGTCTTGCAAACCCTGTCCAACCAGATCGCCATCGCCATTGAGAACGCCAGGCTCTTCGACGAGGAGAAACGAAGGAGCACCCAACTGGCGCTCATCAACGAGGTGGGTGAGAAAGCGGCCTCCATCCTGGACCTGGATAGGCTGATGCAAGAGGTGACCCAGTCCATCCAAGATCGCTTCAACTATTACAATGTAGCGCTTGCCCTTCTGGACGAGGAGCGCCGCGAGGTAGTGGCGCGAGCGATAACTGGCGGCTTCGAGTACATAATGCCCGGCGAGCATCGCCAATCCATAGACCAGGGCATCATCGGCTTCGTCGCCCGGACGGGCCAATCCTGGCTGGCCAACGACACAAGTAGAGATCCTTACTACGTCAAGGGTTTCCTGGGGGAAGTGCTCACCAGGTCGGAGTTGTGCATTCCCATCAAGCTCGGCGATAGAGTCATCGGCTTACTGGATGTGCAAAGCACCCGCCTCAACGCTTTCGACCTGGCGGACGTGGTGGCTATGGAGGCGGTGACTGACCGGGTAGCCATCGGCATCGAGAACGCCCGACTGTACGAGGAAACTCAGCGGCGCGCCGAGGAGATGACGGCTCTTCATCAAATAGGCATCATCACCACCTCCACTCTGGATCTCAACGAGGTGTTGAAGCTCATCTACGAGCAGATCAATCAATTGATGAAACCCGACACTTTCTACGTCGCCTTGTACGATGAGCGGGGGGAAGAGATCAGGTTCGAAATCTTTGTGGAAAAGGGCGAGTCCCTGGGCAAATTCAGCAAGAAGCTAGAGGAAGGCGGGCTCACGGCATGGATCGTCCAGTCAAAGCAACCCCTCATGATCAAAAACCTGGCAGAGGAGAGACCTCCTGTCGAGCCGGAGGTGATAGGTGAGTTCGCGCCCGAAACCTCCTATCTGGGGGTTCCCCTTATGGCCAGGGGCAAGGTCATCGGCGTTATCTCAGTGCAGGGCTTGCGGCCCTACGTGTTCAACGAAGAGGATCAGCGCTTTCTCTCCGCCCTGGCCAACCAGGCAGCCATCGCCATCGAGAATGCGCGGCTATACGAGGAAACGCAGCAACACTCAGAGCACCTGGCCAGAACGCTGAGGCTCAGCGAGTTGCTACATGGTGGTTTGGAACTGGAGCAGGTGCTGGGGCAAATCGCCCAGGGTGTGCTGGAATTGGGCTTCCAGGTAGCCATCAACGTCTGTGAGCCGGAGGGGGACGTGGTGAGCGTGCAAGCCGTGACCGGCCTGGAGGGTCCAGAACGCGAGACCCTGATGAGCGCTACTTACCATTGGTCCGATTTTCAGGTGCTCATGCAAGAGCGGTTCCGGCTCAGTAATTCCTACTTCATTCGTCAGGGAGAACTGGATTGGCAAAAAGATTTCCAGGGTGTCTCGATTCCCGCCAAAATAGAGGACCGCGGACCTAGCTATTGGCGTCCCGAGGACTCGCTCCTGGTGCCATTGTGGGGCACGCGTGGCAAGCCACTGGGGTTACTGTCGGTGGATCAGCCAGTGGATGGCCTTCTCCCAGACCTGAATACCATCCAGACGCTCGAGGCATTCGCCAACCAGGCGGCCATTGCTATCGAAAACGCTCGCCTTTTCGAAGAGATCGAAGAGCGACGGGTGTATCTCGAGGGAGTGCTGGGAGCTGCTCCTGACGCCATCGTGACCCTGGACAACCAGTATCGGATCGCGGAGTGGAACCCCGGCGCAGAGAAGTTGTTCGGATATTCCAGAGAGGAAGCAATCGGCCGAGAACTTGAGCACCTGATTACCAGCACCAACACCTTTGAGGAAGCAGTCGGGTTTACGCAAGCGATCATGACCGGGATGGAACTACCTCCCGTAGAAACCGTTCGGTACCGCAAGGACGGCTCTCCGGTAGATGTCCTCATGGCTGGCTCCCCCATTATGGTGGGGAGTGAATCCATCGGAGCAGTCGCCGTCTACACCGACATCACCACGCGCAAGCGGATAGAGGAGGCGCTGCGCGCCCTGGCACTGCTCGACGAACTCACCAGCCTGTACAACCGGCGGGGGTTCCTCACCCTGGGTCAGCAGCAGTTGAAGGTGGCCCAGCGGGCGCAGAGGAGACTGCTGTTGCTTTTCGCTGACTTCGACGGCCTGAAGCAGATCAACGATGCCTTTGGCCACACCGAAGGAGACCGGGCCTTGATCGAGGTCGCCAATGTCCTCAGAAACACCTTCCGTGAGTCGGACATCATTGCTCGCATCGGCGGCGATGAGTTTGTGGTTCTAGCGATAGAAACCGATAGCCTGAGCCCTGAGGTTCTTATTGCGCGTCTGCAAGATAGCCTGGAGACCCGCAACACCAGGGAAGGTTCCCGCTACACACTGTCGTTAAGTTTTGGCATGGCACGCTACGATCCCGAACACCCCTGCTCCATTGATGAACTGCTGGTCCAGGCGGATAGAGCGATGTACGAACAGAAACGGGGCAGCACGCCAGGGTAACAGACCCATCACACGCTCAGCGAGGTCTCGACCGCCGTCCCAACTAAAGAACTTAAATTCAGGAGGCAAACATGAAAGTCTACATTTCCTGCGACATGGAAGGCATCTCCGGCGTAGTAGCCGGCCAACAAACCGGGGCAAACGGCGAGGAGTATAAGCGAGCCCAGAAGCTGATGACGGGAGAGCTCAACGCCGCCATCAAGGGAGCCCTGGCCGGCGGAGCTACTGAGGTTCTGGTCAACGACTCTCACGGCTCCATGCGCAACATCCTCATCGAGGAGCTGAACCCCAAGGCCCAGCTTATCTCCGGCTCGCCCAAGCCCCTCTCGATGATGCAAGGGATTGACGACAGCTTCGACGCCGTCTTCTTCGTCGGCTACCACGCTCAGGCCGGCACCGCCTACAGCGTGCTGGACCACACCTATACCGGCATCGTCTACCAGGTGAGTCTGAACGGCCGACCCATGGGCGAGACGGGCCTCAATGCTGCCCTGGCCGGCTACTTCGAGGTGCCGGTGACGTTGGTGACCGGGGACAAGCTGCTGGTAGAAGAGGCCACGGCTTTGCTGGGCGCAGTGGAAGGGGTCGCCGTCAAGGAGAGCTACGGCCGCTACGCCGCCAAGTGCCTGGTGCCGGAGGCTGTCCACGATCTCATTCGCCAGGCGGCCAAACGGGCATTGCCAGGACAACGTAGGCCCTTCACCATCGAGCCGCCCATCACCCTGGCGGTGGACTTCACCTCCAGCGCCCACCTGGACATGGCAGAGCTCATCCCTGGCAGCCGCCGCAGCGGGAGGCACATCGAATACACCCACGATGACCTTCTCACTGTGTACAAGGTTTGGCGGGCCATGTTGACACTGGCGCGGTAGATAGCGCATACCATGAACAACCCAACCATCAGGCCCTACCTGGGGCTCGCCATAGGGATCGTGACGGTCTCCTTCGCCTCCATCTTCATCCGCCTGGCCGATGCCCCCTCGCTGGTCATCGCTGCCTCTCGCCTGACCATCGCCTCCCTGATCCTGGCACCAGCGGCCCTCATCAGGGGTAAAGACGAGCTGCGCTCTCTCGCCAGAGAAGACCTGGGCCTGGCTCTCCTCTCCGGCCTGTTCCTGGGTTTGCACTTCGCCACCTGGATCAGCTCCCTGGAGTACACCTCGGTGGCCAGCTCGGTAGTCTTCGTTGATACTAGCCCCTTGTTCGTGGGACTGGCCTCTCATCTATTGCTGAAAGAGCGCGTGTCGCGGCGGATGTTCGCGGGGATAGCGGTGTCGGTGCTGGGGGGGATGATCATCGGCTACGGTGACTTCGGTCTGGGCACGAGGGAGCTTTTCGGCGATTTCCTGGCCCTGATGGGGGCAGTGGCCGTCTCCGGCTACTTGCTGGTGGGGCGGAAACTGCGCCGGCATCTGTCGCTCCTATCGTACATCTTTCTGGTTTACGCCACGGCTGCCGTCTTCCTGGTAGCCCTCTGCCTGGTTACGGGACAACCTTTTTCAGGCTACTCCCAGCAGACCTATCTGATGTTCATCCTGCTGGCTGTCGTGCCCCAGGTCATCGGCCACTCTTCCTACAACTGGGCCTTGAAGTACCTCCCGGCCACCTTCGTGGGAGTAGGCACCCTGGGCGAGCCTATCGGCTCCACCATCCTGGCCTACTTCATCCTGAACGAGGTCCCCACCCTGGCCAAGATAGGCGGCGGCGCGCTGATCCTGATGGGCATCTACCTCTCCTCCCGCGCCGAGAGCGTGGTGGCGTCGGAAGAATGGAATGGAGATTATGTCGAAAACACTGAAGTACATCCTCTTCGATCTGGATGAGACCCTATACCCCAGCCGGTCGGGGCTGATGGCCGATATCGGGGCATTGATGGGTCGGTACATGGAAGAACGGCTGGAGATGCCAGCGGCCGAAGTGCCGGCCCTGCGACAACACTACTACCACACCTACGGCACCACCATGCGGGGCCTACAAATCCATCACGGAATAGACCCCGACGATTACCTGGCCTACGTCCACGACCTCCCGCTGGAGGACTACATCGGCCCCAACGATGCGCTCGACGAGGCGCTCGACGAGATCGAGATCGAGAAAGCCGTCTTCACCAACGCCTCGAAGGAGCACGCCCGTCGCGTGCTCAAGATTCTGGGCGTTGAGCGGCACTTCAACCGCATCATAGATGTGCGGGCCACGGGCTACATCGGCAAGCCCGATCCAGGGGCCTACCGGCGCGCCCTGGAGATATTGGGCGCCGAGGGGCATGAGTGCCTCCTCGTTGACGACAACGTTCAGAATCTCGAACCAGCCAAGAAGCTGGGAATGATCACGGTGCTCCTGGACGATGGGAAAGCAGCGCTGCGACAGAACCCGTCCAGGGATGTGGACTTCGTCATCGGCGAAGTGGCGGAGATCGGAGACGTTATGAGCCGCCTGACTCTATGAGAAACCAGGTTTTTCTCCCACCTGATGGGCAACCCGTTGCTTTGAATGCTCTCCACCGTGCGAAAAGCCACACTCCTCCAGCCAAAAACCTGGTTTCTGATGAGGACTGTCAAATGACAAGTAAGGTGATGAGCATGGTCGAGGCCGCCAGGTTGGTCCAGCCCGGCGATACGCTGGCCCTGGGCGGGATGACTCTCTATCGGCGGCCGGTGGCCTTCGTGCGGGAGCTGATCCGTCAGGGCAAGGGCGATCTCACCCTGCTGGCCCTCACTGCCGGCTACGAGAGCGATCTACTGGTGGGAGCGGGCCTGGTCAGGCAGGTACGCACCAGCTACTTTGGGTTGGAGGTTTTCGGGCTGGCTCCCATGTTCACCAAATTGGCCACAGCGGGGAAGGTCGAGGTCATCGAAGAGACAGAGGCCAGCATCGCTTTCGGACTGCGGGCAGCCCTGGCCGGGGTGGGCTTCATGCCCGGCCAGGGCTGGCGAGAGACGGACATCCTGCGGGTCCGCCCCGACGTGAAGCTGGTGGACGATCCGTACAGCGAGCGAAGCTACGTGGCCTTCCCTGCCATCCATCCCGACGTGGCCGTCATCCACGCCGGCGCCGCCGACCGCAAAGGCAACGCCCTCCTCGGCGGCAACCTGGCGGTGGACTGGGAGCTGTCCCTGGCCGCCAAGACAACCATCGTCACCACCGAGCGCCTGGTCGAAGGGCCTGCCCTGAGCTCAGCCGAAGGGCTGGAGGGACAAGCCGACATCCTTGGCCTTTATGTCAACGCCGTCGTCGAGGCGCCGCAGGGCGCTCACCCTACTTCCTGCTACCCCAACTACCCCCTGGCCAGCGAGGAGATTCTGAACTACGTCGAGGCTTGCGCCGCTGGTCGGTTCGAGGAATACTTGAAGGAATTCATAGGTTGACCTGGGGATAGAATTGGCTATAATTAGAGGTAATGGGGGATGAGGCAATGAGGCAACAGGGCGACGAGTTGACAATTCCTCGTTACCCTATTCCCATAAACTTAAGGCTCAAAGGGCCGCCCCGGGGACGGGGCTCCGAGCACTTTCCGGGAAGGCTCACTCAATTGTGGAGGTGAGAGATGTTCATGTGGAATCCTGCTTATTTTGTCTTTATCGCGCCGGCTTTGTTGCTGATGCTCTTTGCTCAGTTCAAGGTGCAGGGGACTTACCGCAAGTACGCTCAGGTGGCCAACCGCCTGGGCATTAGCGGCCTGGAAGCAGCCCAGCGACTTCTGCGGGCCAACGGGCTACATCACGTCCAGATCAAAAGCATCCGAGGCGAGCTCACTGATCACTATGACCCCCGCAGCAAGGAACTGCGCCTTTCCGAGGGAGTGGGGCGCAGCGCGTCGGTGGCCGCTCTGGGCATCGTGGCCCACGAGTGCGGCCACGCCGTTCAAGACAAAGCTGGCTATTTCCCCCTGCGGCTGCGCGCGGGCCTGGTGCCGATGGTCAACATCGGCGGCTATCTGGGCTACATCTTCTTCCTGGTGGGGCTATTCCTGCAAATGACGGGCCTGGTCTGGTTGGGCGTCGCCTTCTTCTCCGGAGGGGTCGTCTTCGCCCTGGCCACCCTGCCCGTGGAGCTCAACGCCAGCAATCGGGCCGTACAGATGTTGGAGAGTGCAGGGCTTGTGAGGGGGCAAGATGAGCTCAAGCAGGCCAAGGGCGTCCTGAACGCGGCGGCCTTGACCTACGTGGCGGCCCTGGCTATGGCGCTGCTCCAGCTTCTCTACTACATCTCCATCGCAGCAGGCATGTCGGGACGGCGAAGACGGTAGACGAGGGCCTCAACACGGAAGAATGGAGGATACTAAATGGTGACGCGCACACAAGCCAGAGAAATCCTTGATGTGTTGTCTATCTTGCCCGCTGAGAAGGTGGCCGAGGTGTATGACTTTGTCACCTTTTTGCAGGAGCGCTACGGCCAACGCACAGCCGTGGACGTGAGCGATGCCTGGAGCGAGGAAGATCTGCATGACCTGATGCAGGCTTCGCTGGCATACGCCGAACACACCATCTGGGCCGGGGAGGAAGAGCGTGGTTAAGCCAGGCGACGTCGTGACTGTGGATTTCCCCGGCGTGACAGGCATCAAGCGTCGCCCTGCTGTGGTAGTATCCACCGATACCTACCACAAGACACGTCCAGATGCCATCCTTGGCCTGCTGACCGGTCAGGTCGGGGCCGCGACCAGACCTACAGACTATGTGCTGCAAGACTGGCAAACTGCTGGCTTGCACAGTCCGTCTGCGTTCCGCGCTTTCCTTGCCACCTTGCCTGCCACCAGTTTGACCACCATAGGGCATCTGTCCGATCGGGATTGGCTGAGCATACAAGCTTGCCTACGGGCTGCATTGGCCGTGATGTGAAAGCCGCTGGACTACGAGAGGAAGGACAATGACAGACAAGCTGCACAGAAAAATCATCAACGCCTGGTGCATGTACGACTGGGCCAACTCTGCCTTCGCCACCACGATTATGGCCGCGGTGTTGCCCACTTTCTACAGTGACGTGGCCGGCGCCAACCTGAAGCCGGTTCAAGCCAGCACTTATTGGGGTTATACCAATACCATCGCCATGCTACTTGCCGCCGTCGCCGCGCCCATCCTGGGAGCCATTGCCGACCACAGCGGGACCAAGAAGCGATTTCTGAGCGGTTTCGCCTCCCTGGGCATCCTCTTCACGGCACTGCTGGTGCTGGTAAGCACCGGAGACTGGCTGATGGCCTCCGTCTTTTACGTCCTGGGCCGGATCGGCTTCGCTGGGGCCAACATCTTCTACGACTCGCTCTTGCCCCACATCGCCCACCCTGACGAGATTGACCAGGTCTCTACCAAGGGGTTCGCCCTGGGCTACCTGGGCGGAGGTCTGCTTCTGATGGTCAACCTGGCCTGGATCCTCAAACCGGAGTGGTTCGGCCTGCCGGGTGCAGAGATGGCCTCTCGCCTCTCCTTTCTCAGCGTCGCCATCTGGTGGGCGCTCTTCTCTGTCCCTCTCCTCAGCCGGGTGCCTGAGCCTCCCTTTGTTCAGGAGCCAGGAGAGAGCGACAACCCTGCCCGGGCGGGATTCCAGCGGCTAGGACGGACCTTCCGGGGGATTCGCCGCTACCGAGAGCTTTTCAAGTTCCTGATCGCCTTCTGGCTCTATAACGACGGCATCGGCACCATCATCATCATGGCCGCCATCTTTGGCAAGGAGATTGGTATCCAGACAGAATACCTCATAGGGGCGATCCTGGCACTGCAATTCCTGGGCATCCCCTTCTCCTTCGCCTTTGGCTGGCTGGCGCGAAAGTTGGGGACCAAGCGCTCGATCCTGCTGGCGCTGGGCGTGTACATCGTCATCGCCATTGGCGGATACTTCATGCAGACCGGCCTCCACTTCTGGATCCTGGCCTTTCTGGCAGCCACAGTGCAGGGTGGGAGTCAGGCCTTGAGCCGTTCCCTCTTTGGGAGGATGGTCCCCAAGGCGAAGACGGCGGAGTTCTTTGGTTTCTACGACGTCAGTTCCAAGTTCGCCGGCATCGCCGGGCCGGCCCTCTTTGGCCTGATGGGACAACTGACTGGCTCCAGCCGACTGGGCATCGTTTCGCTCATCATCTTCTTCATTGTGGGAGGTCTGTTCCTGAGCCAGGTCAACGAGACAGAGGGGATACGAGTAGCAAGGGCCGAAGATGCCCTGGTCGCAGCCCACTAGGTGCAACGCACTTCGGAAAGTGCGTTGCACCTTAAACGGAGGGTAGTTGAAATGAATTTCAGTCTTTTCGATTTGTTTTGGATCTTCATCATCATTTCCAGCCTGCTTCCCGCCCTACAGAAGAGAATGCTGGAGACCAACCGGCGGCGCGTGATGCGGCAACTGGAGAAGAAGCGCAGCTCGCGCCTCATCACCCTCATCCACCGCCAGGAGGTGCTCAGCTTCCTGGGAATCGGTTTCTCGCGCTACATTGACATTGAGGACTCGGAGGCGCTGCTCAGGGCCATTCGCCTGACACCCAAGGACATGCCCATTGACATCATCCTGCACACCCCTGGCGGACTGGTTCTGGCCGCCGAGCAGATCGCCCATGCCCTCATCAGGCACCAGGCGCCGGTCACCGTCTTCATTCCCCACTATGCCATGTCCGGCGGCACCCTCATCGCCCTGGCCGCCGACGAGATCGCGATGGACGAGAACGCCGTCCTGGGGCCTGTGGATCCCCAACTGGGCCGCTATCCGGCCAGCTCCATCCTGGCTGTGACCCAGATCAAGGACGTCAACGAGACCGATGACGAAACCTTGATACTGGCAGACATGGCCAGAAAGGCCGTCTTCCAGGTCAAGCAGACCGTAGCGGAAATCCTGATGGGGAACGGGATGGAGAAAGAGAAGGCCAATGAGATTGCCGAGGCTCTCAGCTCTGGCCGGTGGACTCACGACTATCCCATCGGCGCGGAGGAAGCGCAAAAACTGGGCTTGCCCGTTAGCCTCGACCTGCCCGATGAGGTCTGCCAGTTGATGCAGCTTTACCGCCAGGCTGGCCAGCGCCGTCCATCCGTTCAGTACATTCCCGTGCCCTACCGCCGGGAGGAACAACCACCGGCGAAAGGCGAGTAGCTACTGGACATCATCATGTGGAAAACTCTCTCTCACCCATGGCGAGTATGCGTCGAACAAGCGTGGGAAGCATATTGTTCAGGTTCCGTACCCATCGGCGCCGTGATTACCAATGAAACTGGAGAGATCCTATCTGTAGGCCGAAATCGAATTTTCGACCAAGCATCTGAGGGCGAGAAGCAAGTCTGCGGTGTGCCCCTTGCCCATGCTGAACTGAATGCACTTCTCGATCTGGATTATGGCGAGGTTGACCCTCATTTGTGCACACTCTACTCGATTGTCGAGCCGTGCCCTTTGTGCATAGGCGCTATATGCATGGCGGGTATCAAAAATGTGCATTACGCAGCCCGGGACACATGGGCAGGGAGCACAAATCTTCTTGAAGCAACGCCTTACCTTCGACAGAAAAGCATAAAAGCGGTAGGTCCACAGGATAGTGAATTTGAAACGGTTATTCAAATGATGCAGGTGGACTGGCACCTTCGAGGGGCTCACCCAAGGATTGAGTTAGTCCTTGAAGCATGGGAAAAGGATCTTGAAGCTGTACGTAAGGGTAGAATGCTCTTCCAAGCCGGGGAGCTTCCACGCATGAGGGAGGAAGGCTTTTCGGCTGCTGAAGCTCTTTCACGAATTCATGAGTTGATGCTGCAATGGTAAGCTTGAGATAAATATGGAGCAGACTGCCGGCCATTACACCACCGATGAACTGATCTGCGCCTGCATCGCCCGGCAGATCGAGGACGGAGAGGCGGTAGCCCAGGGCATTGCCACGCCGTTGGTGGCTGCTGGCTACATCCTGGCCAAGCTGACCCACGCTCCCAACATCATCTTCGCCTCCGCCATCGGCAACGCCATCTGCAATGACTGGCGTCTCCTCTCCCTGTCTCGCATTGAGGGGGCCTGGCTGGGTCAGGCGATCCGGTTGCTAAGCTTTGCAGAGATCAGTGGCGAGGTGCTGCCCACCTTGCAGCCCAAGGAATTCTTCCGCCCAGCCCAGATAGATGCTTGTGGGAACTTTAACAACGTGGTCATCGGTGACTACCACCAGCCGCACCTGCGGCTGCCCGGCTGCGGCGGCATCGCCGACGTGACCAACTTCTCGAAACGGATCTACCTCTACGTGCCGCGTCACGAGCGGCGGGTCTTCGTGGAGAAGCTGTGCTTTCGCAGCGGAGTCGGACACCTGGACGGAGAGAGCCAGGAAGATCGCCGGAAGCGCGGCATCACCAGCCCCGGCCCCCGCTACCTGGTGAGTGACCTGGGCCAGTTTGACTTCGCCCATGGGCGGCTGCGATTGGTATCTTGTCACCCTGGTGTGACAGCCGAGGAAATCCAGGCCAAGACGGGTTTCTCCCTGGAGGTAGCCTCTGATCTCGAAGAGACCACAGCTCCCACCGAAGAGGCGGTGCGGCTCCTGCGAGAGGAGATTGATCCTTTGGGTATGCGCAGGCTGGAGTGCCTCACCGGCCAGGCGCGTCGGCTTGCCCTGCGAGAGATCATCAAACGAGAGGAATATCCAAATAGAAACAAGGAGATTTCGCAATGACACGGAAGTCAACTTTGGACGGCCAAGTGACTACGAGTTGGGATGAGTGCTTCGCCGAGCGAACCCAGCACATCACGAGCTCCATCATCCGAGAGATATTGAAGCTGGTTCAGCAGCCGGACGTCATCTCCTTCGCCGGAGGGATGCCCGCTGCCGAGCTGTTCATGATCAGGGAGTTCGAAGAAGCCTGCCGTCACGTTCTGGCCCACGATGGGGCACGGGCTCTTCAGTACAGCACCACCGAGGGCCATCCGCCTCTCAGACAATACCTGGTAGAGAAGATGAGGGAGTACGACGTGCCCGCCGAACCGGAGAACATCCTCCTCGTCAACGGCTCTCAACAGGCTCTCGACCTGATCGGCAAGATCTTCATCAACCCCGGTGACGTCATCCTCACCGAGGAACCCACCTATCTGGGAGCATTACAGGCTTTCAGATCCTACCAGGCCCGCTTTGCGACCGCTCCGCTGGACGAAGATGGAATCCAGACGGATAAACTCGAAGAGGTACTGAAACATACCCGCGTCAAGTTCATCTACGCCCTGCCCAACTTCCAGAACCCGGCCGGGGTGACGATGACTCTGGAGCGACGGCTACAGCTGGTGGAACTGGCTGCCCGGTACGGCGTCTTCATCGTGGAAGACGACCCCTACGGCGAGTTGCGCTTCGAGGGGGAGGACCTCGCTCCTCTCGTGGTCTTGCACAAGGAGAACGTCCTCTACCTGAGCACCTTCTCCAAGACCCTATCCCCTGGCATCCGCCTGGGCTGGATCGTTGCCCCCAGCAAGATCATCGCCAAGCTCGTCCAGGCCAAGCAGGGGGCAGACCTGCACACCAGCACCTTTGTCCAGATGGTGACCAATGACATCTGCCAGCGGGGCATCCTCCGCCACCACGTGAAGGAGATCCGGAAGGTATACAAGGAACGCTGCGACACGATGCTGACCGCCATGGAGAAGCACTTCCCTCCAGGCGTCACCTGGACTCGTCCCCAGGGTGGCCTGTTCCTGTGGGTGCAATTGCCAGAGCACGTTGACGCTTCGGAATTCCTGGATATAGCCTTGCAGGAAAAAGTGGCCTTCGTGCCCGGCAGAGTTTTCTACCCCAATGGCGGTGGCAAGAACACCATGCGGCTAACCTTTGCCACTGCCAGTCAGGAGCAGATCGAGGAGGGCATCCAGAGACTGGGGAGAGCGTTGATAAGGGAGTTCGGCTAAGGCAGGGCAGCCCAGGGGAACTAAGGGGAACTCAGGGGAAACCGGAGACAAGGGGAACATCAACATGAGCAAAGACCACGTGGTCGAGGCCACATTGCGAGCCCGCTACGCCGAGACCGACGCCATGGGCATCGTCTACCATACCAACTACATCGTCTGGTTCGAGGTCGGGCGCGGGGAATACATGCGCCAGCAGGGTGGCCACTATGCCCACTTTGAATCTCAGGGCTACTACCTGCCCGTCATCGAAGTGCAGGCTCGCTACCTGGCCCCCGCCCGCTACGGAGACCTGGTCACGGTCAGAACCAGGATTGAGGAAGCCCGCAGCCGCCGGGTGACTTTCGCCTACGAAGTGGCCATGACCGAGACGGGCCAACTGTTGGCCACGGGATGGACGAAGCACGTCTGCGTGGATAGAGAGGGAACGATTAGAACGATTCCCCAAGAGATAAGGGAGATGCTGGAGTTTTGAGTTGACCCTGAGGAGAAGCTGACAGTTGGACATCGGACATTGGTCATTGGTCATTGGAATACTCCTGCTCCCAGGCTACTTGACCTTACGTCTCCCTCTCTGGGGAAAAACAGCCAACGGCAAAACGAGTTTTGGGGAGCGCTTGTTTCTGTCCCTGCTCATCGGCGTTCTCATCTCTGGCATGATCGGCCTGGTGTTGGCCCAGGCAAGCGTTTTCTCTCTGAGCGGCCTCCTGTTGGCCCTGGCTGCCTACCTGGTTTTCTGTCTGGCTTTCGTCGCAGTCAAGGGAGAGAGGTTATCTCTTAAGCCCCTCCCTATTCGACTTGACTGGGAAGACGCCATTGTCATCTTCCTGCTCTGCCTGTCGTTATTGTTGTATGCCCAGCCCGGCGAGTACATTCTGGGCTGGCTGGATGCCGGCTGGTACGTGAACACGGGCGTTCACGTCGCCAAGACGGGCGCACTTACCGGTGAGAGTCAGATTCTCGCATCCTTGCCCTCACCGGCCAAGTCCCTGTTCTACAGCTCCTTCGCCTCGTTAAAAGAGAGGTTCGCCTACTTTCCAGATACGGAGGCAAGGGGCATCTACCTCTGGGCCTTCGCGGTGGCCGACCCAGACCGGGGCGAGCTGACAGCCTATCATCCGCCTCTCCTCTCGGTCTGGATAGCCATCTTCTACGCCCTGGGGGGATTGCGGTTCAGCCTGTACGCTACGCCCTTCTTCGGCGCACTGAGCGTGCTCAGCCTGTATTTCGCCGGAAAGGCCATGTTCGGCAGGAAAGTCGGTCTGCTGGCAGCAGCGCTGCTTGCCATCAGCTTCACTCAGATCTATTTCTCTCGGGTGCCCTACTCAGAGGTTTTGAGCCAGTGCCTGTTGTTCGGCGGAATCTACGCCTTAACTACCTGGACAGTGTCACATTCTGTCATTGCGAGCAAAGCGAAGCAATCTCCCGACTTCAATCACAAGCAACTGCCAGGGGGATTGCTTCGTCACTTCGTTCCTCGCAATGACAGGCCGAGTAGTTACATCGCGGAGCACAAACCCTTGTACGCTGCCATCGCCGGCCTCTCCCTCGGCCAGGCCATCCTCACTCGGATCGAAGGCCTCATCGTCATCCTGCCCCTGGCCCTGTTCTTCGGGTGCTGGCTGGTTCTAAAGAGAAGGCTGCCGAGCGATTTCCGTTTTTTCGCCATCCCTTTTGGGCTTCTCCTGGTAGAGGGAGGCATCTTAGCCTTAACAGTCAGCAGGCCCTACGTGGAGTTGAATTCCTACGGCTTGTGGTTCAAGCTTCGGCCGCTCTTGACGGGGTCTCCGGCGCTGCTGGCATTAGCGGCTATCTCAGGGGGAGGGCTGCTTGCTCTGATCATTTACTGGGGGCTTTCCCATTCCTTCCGAGCAAGGAATGAGAGCAGACTGCGCCTGATCCATGAAGGTCGCCCGCTGATATCAACGCTTCTTTCGCTGGCGATACTCTCCCTGGCGATATACGCTTACTTCATCGCCCAGCACGAAAGCGTCGTTCAACTGGGGCGATTCGTCTCGCCCCTGGGCCTCTGGTTGGGGCTCTTCGGGCTGGTGGAGTTGATCAGGCAGGATGTCAACGAGAAGACGGCCTTTTTCCTGGCCCTCGTCTCGATTCACGGTGTGGCCACGATGTCCGTGTTGGCTATGTCCGCCACGCCTTCCTACATCTACCCGATCAGAAGGCAAGTGCCCGTTTTGATTCCTTCTCTGATCCTGTTGGCCAGCTATGGGATACTGATTTGGGACAAGAGGGGAAAGCTACTGAGAGTCGCTCAACTAATCGCCATAGGCATCCTGCTGGCCAGCTTTCTGGCTTTGAGCCTGCCTTACGTGAGCTATCGAGAGATGCCAAACACCATTGCCTTCAGCGAGAAGCTGGCCAGCCACTTCGGCCAGGGGGACATCGTGGTCTTCGAAGAGCTGTCGGTTCAAGATTCCCGTGTGGGCCACTTCGCAGCACCTCTTTGGTCCATCCACGACAGAGATGCGCTGTTGATGTCCACAGCCAGAAGAGACGAGGAAGCATTTTCGACAGCTATAGCTCAATGGTTAGATGATGGGAAGAAGGTTTATTTCGTGAGCCAGTTGGATGCCCCTTTCCTCCATCCCGAAGGGCATGAGCTGGTATCTGTAGCTGAGGAAAGGTGGCATTCTTCAACCATTATAACCAGATTGGCTTTCCCTCCCGAGCCCCAGGAGCTCGAGATACCATTTCACATCTACCAAATAACGAAAGGAGAATCTCTATGACTAAGCTGACAGTCAAACGGATCACCACCATACTTACTAGGTTACTGTATTTGTTAGTGGCCTCTGCTCTTCTGGTGGCCCTCCTGACCACCCTCGAGCGTGGGATCCCTTCTGTTCTTCGTAGCAGCTTGGCTTCTTCATCCCAAGCCGCTGATTATCACTACACTGACGGTGCCACCTGGACGACCTACACTACCTCCAACTCGGACCTGGTGTCTGATTACGTCCTGTCCATCGCCACGGACAACGAGGGGAACAAGTGGTTCGGTACTAATCGGGGGGTCAACGTCTTCGACGGAGAGACCTGGACCACCTATGGTCTTTCGGATGGATTGGTGAATAGACGTATCAATGCCATCGCCATAGATCAGCAGGGTAACAAGTGGTTCGGCACCTCTGGCGGGATAAGCAAGCTCGATGACGGCGGCACCCCCCACAACAAGAGTGACGATACCTGGACGGCCTATACTACCTCAAACTCTCAGTTGGTGTTTAACTACATCTCTTCCGCCGCCGCAGACCAGGCTGGGAACATCTGGTTCGGCACTAAGTTGGAAGCTTATCCCGACCAGGATGGCTACGGAGTGTGCAAATTCTATGAAGGGCAGTTTACAAACTACTTGGCAAATAGCGCCATCAACGCCATCGCCGTAGACAACTCCGGCAACGTGTGGGTTGGTACCGATTGGGATGGAGCCTACAAGTTCGATGGGAGCAATTGGACGCCCTATAACACCTCCTCCTCCGGATTGGCTAGTAACAACGTCCAAGCCATCGCCATAGAGAGTGCCGATGTGAAGTGGTTCGGAGGGTGTATCACCGCCCAGGTGCATTGCCCCAGTGTCGTATGCGTAAGTGCTGTGGCGAGCCGATTCAATGGCGGCTGGGCAACCCGTACGCCTCCTGAGGGTTTTGAGGTTCAAGCTATTGCTATAGACTGGGAAGGGAACGAGTGGTTCGGCACCAAGTATGGAATTTACAAATTCGATGGGGCTAATTGGACACCCTACAATACTTCGAACTTGCCGCAGTTGGGGAGTGACAACATAACCTTCATCAGAGTAGACACCGCCGAGTGGAGCATTTGGTTTGGCACTTATGGTGGTGGGGTAACCAAATACAGTGTACCTGCCCCTACGCCAACGCCCACATCGACACCAACCGACACGCCAACGTCGACACCGACCGACACGCCAACGCCGACTCCGACCAACACATCCACACCGACGGTCACATGGACGCCCACAGTCACACCTACCTCCACACCAACACCAACCGATACACCAACGGCCACTCACACGACCACACCGACGGCGACTCCATACAGACTCTACCTGCCCCTCACCCTGAAGGCCTATGGCAGTGGCTAGGCACCACTTTATGATGTAGGCGCTTCAGTCGTGGACACTTGTTATTGGAGTAGGCACTAGTACTACAACCGCATTTGTGTCATTGGCGCTTTTGAGCTAAGATACTTCCGAT
>CAZQDO010000007.1:0-27545 GCA_964592085.1 uncultured Anaerolineae bacterium
GCTAGTGAGCCAAAACTTTGGGTCTACAATCCAATCCTCCTCGGTGGCCCCGGTCCAACCTTCAACAGCCTGGTCTGGCGCACTGAGGTAACCCCCCTGGAATTGGCTCCCATCAACGAACTCGTCTTAGTTGACGCCCAGTTGGGGGCGATTGCCGTACACTTCAGCCAAATTGAAACTGCCAAGAACCGACAAACTTACGATGCCAATAACACCACCACACTGCCCGGCACCCTGGTATGCGATGAATCGAATCCCAACTGCACTGCGGGCGATTCCCACGAGGTGGCAGTCCACGTGTACGCCGGCGACACGTACGACTTCTATAGCAACGAGCACGGGCGGGATAGCATTGATGATGCTGGCATGACCCTGACTTCTACCGTGCACTACGGTTCCGGCTACGCCAACGCCTTCTGGAACGGTTCGCAGATGGTCTATGGTGACGCTTATGGATACCCCATGGCCGATGACGTGGTAGCTCACGAGTTGACGCACGGTGTTACTGATTGCGAATCTAACCTGTTCTACTTCTACCAGTCGGGCGCTATCAACGAATCTTTCTCTGATGTGTGGGGGGAGTTCGTTGACCAGGAACAAGCCACCGGCAACGATGCAGGCGACACACGATGGGAAATAGGTGAGGACATATCGGGGCTTGGTGCCCTGCGCAATATGCAAGATCCTACCCTTTTTGGTGACCCAGACCGTATGGCCAGCCCCAATTACTACTGTCGGCAGTCAAATCTGTATGGCGGGACTGGTGACAACGGTGGTGTGCATCACAATAATGGGGTCGGTAACAAGGCTGCCTACCTGATGACCGACGGCGATACCTTCAATGGCTACACTGTCACCGGTCTGGGCTATGCCAAGGTGGCCGATCTTTACTACGAGGTCCAGACTAACCTATTGACCTCTGCCGCCGACTATGCCGACCTCTACGACGCCCTGATCCAGGCCTGCAGCAATCTGAGCTACGGTGCCAGCGACTGCCAGGAAGTCGAGGACGCCGTCGACGCCACCGAGATGAACCAACAGCCGACCACTTGCGCGGCCCCCGGGGCCCCCATCTGTGACTCCGGCTCGCCAAGCAACCTTTTCCTCGATGATGTAGAATCCGGCAGTGGCACCTGGACGGCCGGCAGCAATAGTGGTACGGCTTACTGGTTTGTACCCCAAACTACTTCAACCATTGGCCTGACAGGACCCTACGCCACCAGTGGCGTAGGCAACATTTGGGGCTTTGATCAAGGGTTTCCCATCGGCGGCACCTCTGACACCTTCCTGGCTATGAGTAGCGACGTGACCCTGCCGGCGAATGCCTACATGCACTTCAACCATTCCTTTGGCTTTGAGTCTAGCTCGTCTGGCATTACCAGGTATGATGGCGGCATCCTAGAATACAGCACCAACGGTGGCAGTTCGTGGACCAACGCTGGCTCGCTCATCACCCACAACGGTTACAATGGCACCCTATACTCCGGCAATCCATTGGGTGCTATCCCGGCCTTCTCCGCCGATAGCCGGGGCTATATCTCCAGCCGGCTTGACCTCAGTTCACTGGCCTGGCAAAACGTGCGTTTCCGCTTCCGAATAGGCACCGACAGCGTTGTGTATGACTACGGCTGGTTCATTGATGATGTGCGCATCTACATCTGCGAGGAGGAGACCTGCTACAGTCTGACCACCAGCGTGGACCCCAGCGGCAGTGGGACGGTGAGCGCAGTCCCATCACCCAGCTGTGAGGACGGACAGTACACAGCAGATACCCAGGTGCAACTGACGGCCAACCCTGAATCGGGCTACAACTTCAGCCACTGGAGCGGTGATGCCTCAGGCAGTGCCAACCCCACTACCATCACCATGAACGGCAACAAGACTGTCACCGCCCATTTCAGTCAGGTGTGCTACAGCCTGACCGCGAACGTCAATCCCAGTGGCACTGGGACGGTTAGCGCAGACCCGCCACCCAACTGTCAGGGTGGGAAGTACGCGATGAGCACACATGTCCAACTGACGGCCAACCCTGCTCAGGGGTATAACTTCAGCCACTGGAGCGGTGATGCCTCAGGCATTGACAACCCTACCACCATCACCATAGACGGCGATAAGTCGGTCACCGCTGTGTTCATCGGCCTCGTCATCTCCGAAGTGCGGGTGACGAACGTACGGGACACGAGTTTCACCATCTCGTGGGTAACCAATCAATCGGCGACGGGAGAAGTGCATTACAGCATAAATCCAGCTAACCTGAACCAGATCGCCTACGACGACCGGGGGGCGGGGACCAGCGACGATATCCACTACATCACCCTCCTGGGCCTGACGACGAACACCACCTACTACTTTGACGTCGCCTCCAACTCGACGGCGGACGACAATAACGGGAATCATTACAGCGTGACCATGGGGCTGACCTTGGACTTACCAAGTTCAGATACCATCTACGGGCAAGTGTTCAAAAACGATGGTACGACGTTTGCCGATGGAACCATCGTCTACATCACCTTAAAAGACAACGATGACCTCGGCAGCTCGAGTCAGGCAGCGAAGATGTCGAGTTTGATCTCGGCTGAAAGCGGTGGCTATTGGGTTGCCAATCTCGGAAATGCTAGAGAGGCTGATGTGAGTGCCGATTTCGAATATTCTGGGAGTGGGGATAGCGTCATGCTACTCGCCAAGGGTGCAGCCGAGGGTTGCACTAGTCAAACTGTAGATACAAGCGCGGACAGCCCCGCCGCTCCAATGACACTATGTTATCTCTTCGGCGACCTCGACTGTGATAGGACGGTAACCGTGGCTGACGTGGGGCAGGTAGCCGATAGGTGGCGTTGCAGATGTGGGGACGGTTGCTATGATCCCCGCTGCGACCTTGACGGCGACTGCAACATAAACATCGTGGACATCATGCTGGTGGTGAAGCATTGGGGGGAGACTTGTAAATGAGAGGGCAATTTGGGTCGCGAAACACGCGAAAGGCCACGAAAGTTACGAAATGCTTTCGTGGCCTTCGTTTATTGCACCCTCTACCAATTGGGCTACCTCACGAGTTGCAAGAAATCAGGTTTTTAACTCCCTCCGCACCTAAGAAACGCGCAATTGCAGGAACTCTCGATATGTCGGGAAGCGTTGTGAGCGAAAAAACCTGGTTTCTGTACTGTACAGCATAACACAGAAGCCACTGGATTCTCATAAAAAGGGGGATGAAAAAAAGGCGGGTTTCGTCTTCAGCGAAACCCGCCCATCCATCCTACTCAATGTCTTGAAGACTATTCCGCTCCCCGTTTGGCCTCCTCGATGATCTTCTGCGCAACGTGGGTCGGTACTTCCTCATAATGAGAGAACTCCATGGTGTAGATTCCCCGTCCCTGAGTGATGGATCTGAGGTCTGTGGCATAGCGCTGCATTTCGGCCAGGGGTGCCTGGGCGGTGATGACGGCCATGCCTCGCTGCTGATCCATGCCTTGCACTCGTGCCCGCTTGCTGTTGAGGTCGCCCAGGACGTCGCCGGTGAACCCCTCGGGGATGGTGATGGTGAAGTTCATGATGGGCTCCAAGAGCACCGCGCCGGCCTCCGGGATGCCCTTCTTGAAAGCCAGGTGAGCGGCAAGCTTGAAGGCGATCTCGGAGGAGTCCACTGTGTGAAAGGAGCCGTCGTAGAGGGCAGCCCGAAAGTCGGTGGTGGGGTAACCGGCCATGACCCCCTTCTCCATGATCTCCCGGAGGCCCTTCTCCACAGCGGGGATGTATGAACTGGGCACCGCTCCGCCGCGGATCTCATCCGCAAACTCGAAGCCTGAGCCGCGGGGTAAGGGCTCGAACCTGATAAACACGTCGCCAAATTGGCCTCGCCCACCCGTCTGCTTCTTGTGGCGGCCCTGGGCCGAGGCCGTTCTGGTTATGGTCTCCCGATAGGGCACCTTGGGCACACTGGTGGTGATATTCACCCCAAACTTTTGAAGCAAACGCCTGGCGGCGATGTCAACGTGGGACTCGCCCATCCCTGAGAGGATGGTTTCGTTCGTAGAGGGCTCACGTTCCACCTGCAGGGTGGGATCCTCCTCCACCAGACGAGCCAGCGTGGTGCTCATCTTATCCAGGTCGGACTTGGTCTTGGGGTGGACAGCCACCGAGAAAACGGGTTTAGGGAAAACGGGAGGAGCAAGGACGAGAGGATGTCCCTTATCGCAGAGGGTATCCCCTGTGGAAGTGTTGGCCAGCTTGGCCACCGCCCCGATGTCCCCACTTCGGAGCCTGTCGGTGGGTATTTGTTCTTTGCCGCGCAAGATGTAGATTTGACCGATCCTCTCCTCCTCGCCGCTCCTGGAATTTAAAACCCGCGAGTCCGATTCCATGAGGCCAGAGAAGACTCGGAGATAGGTTAGCTTGCCAACATAAGGGTCGGCCAGGTTCTTAAACGCCAGGACTGCCAGGGGGGATAGCTCGTTGGGCTCCAGGGTTTCTTCCTCCCCGGTGGCTGGATTGGTGCCTACCAGTGCACCGACGTCGGCAGGGGAGGGCAAATACTCAATGATGGCTTGCAAGAGCGGCTGCACGCCGACATTGGCGGTAGCTGAGCCGCAGAGCACAGGCACCACACTGCCATCGGCGACTCTCGCCTTGAGACCGCGCCGAATTTCCCCTTCAGTAAGCTCTTCCCCCTCCAGGTATTTCACGATCAGTTCATCCTCGCTCTCGGCTGCGGCTTCGATCAGTTGCAGGCGATAGTCGTCTATTTCACCTTGTAGGGAGGCTGGACTCTCCTTCTCCTCAGCCTTGGAGCCCAGATAAGCTTTCATGGCGATCAGGTCCACTACGCCCTCGAAATCTTCCTGGCTGCCGATGGGCAACTGGATGGGGATGAAATCGGCCTCGAATTTCTCCCTCAGAGCCTCCAGGCAGCTTTTGAAGTTGGCGTTCTCCCGGTCCATCTTGTTGATGAAAACCAGCCGAGGCAGGTTGTGCTCATCGGCGTAGCCCCAGACCAGATCTGTGCCCACCTCCACACCCGACACAGCGTCCAGGAGAACCAGGGCCCCATCCGCCACCCTGATGGCTCCTTTGACTTCACCCACGAAGTCCAGATAGCCGGGGGTGTCGAGGATGTTGAGCTTGTGACCTTCCCACTCGCAGGGCACAACCGAGGTGCTGAGGGAGATGTGTCGCCGGATCTCCTCTTCGTCGTAGTCGGACACCGTTGTCCCCTCATCCACCCTGCCCATGCGGTTGATGACCCCGCTGTTGAAAAGCATGGCCTCCACCAGGGAAGTCTTCCCTGCACTGCCGTGAGACAAAAGGGCTATGTTCCTGAGTTGCTCGGTTTGGTATTCCTTCATTAGTTTCTCCTCCTTGTTATTCGTTCAGAGCACCCGCTTGCCGCCGCGTTTGATGTGGAAACATGATCACTCCCGCAGCGCAAAAACGCTCTGAGCGCGTTGCGCGGCATGGTCGGCGCCCAAGTGTTTGGCACTGTTCCTTTCACGAATTAAGATGACTTCATCTGTCGGTTGAAAATGGTCAATCGTGAGTTCGCCACCCACGTCTGTTTCCGTGACGCCACAAAACTCACAGGCAAAGTGGGCACGCTGTCGAACGAGTTCGCGCATTTCAGAGGTGATGGTTATACTGGTTGCTGTGTGGGCAGGTAAGCCAGTTGGCGGTGAAGGGCGGCGATTTCGCGTCGCAGCATCTCATTTTCGGCAGCAGTCTCCTGTATACGTTTCGTGACCGTCATTAGCTGGGCTAAGGCCATGTCAATGTGGGTTTGCAAGGTCATTGACGTTTTTTCGGCAGAGGTCAAGCTTAACGCATTGCTCTCAGCGCGATCTTGAAGCGCATACCAATTTTCCAACTGCGCCAGTTCTTCCGCAGAGAGAGACTCACCGCGTGTCGCCTTATCATGCAGTTGTTGGGCAAAGTCATCAGAAACCATTTTTTGCTTCCTCTCTCCATCTCACGTCATGGCTTCAAACAAGATGTGCAGCTCAGAATTCGGTGACCTCCCGTCGCCGCAGCCCCTCCAAATCCAGCGCCCCCGTTCTGGGGTCGAGCCTGATCTCCCACTGCTCCATGGTGCGAGCGCCGATGAGCGCATCCAATTCGTGGCCGTCGGCGCGGCCTATTTCCTCCACAAGCACAGCGTCGGTGAGAAATCCTAACCCCTCGATTTTCCCTTGCAGAATGCAATATTCGAGGATCTCGATCTCCTCCCCTCCCAGGCCAACTCGAGCCGGGGGAACCATTGCTCGCTTGGGAGCATCCCGCACCAAGACACCACGAACGTATGTGTACACTGCTCCGGTGTCGAACAGGGCCACAGCCGGCTGATCCTCGATCTCAATGGTCTTGATAAGCCGTCCCATCCTTTTGCCTCCCCAATTATCTCCTCCATCAACGGACGACCCATTAACCCGTTACTCATTGCCCCTATATTGTAGAACATGATTAGCTAGATGTCAAAAACGATTCATCCCCCTTTTTGGCTAGCCATTCCTCGACCCATGCCTCCTCTTCCTTCAGGCTGGTTATCTCCCCGTCGAGGTGGGCATCCCGGAGGGCGGATAGGATCTGGCCAAATAGAGGGCTGGGCTTGAGGCCCATGGTCTTGAGATACTCGCCGTCTATCTCAGGCTCGACCCAACGCAGCGTCCGATGATACAGCTCCAAAGGCTCCCGCACCGATTCCAAATCGGTGGCTATCCACAGGACGAAGATGGCTGCCCCTGAGTAGTGTTTCAGCAGCCGGTAGATACCGCTGGGCCGACGTTCCTCGGTCAGTTGGCCGGTCAAAGATCGCAGCACGTTGACCTGGCGCAACAGCGCCGCATCCTCGCTGGCAATTTTGAGCCGTTTGGTGAGGCTTTCCAAATCCTGGTCGCTCAAGCGATAGGTCAGCAGGGCCAGGTACAGGGTGCTGATATCCAGTCGCCGATCACCGGTTGCCAGCTCCCAGCTTCCAGCCTCCAGGGATTTCCTCAGCCTGGTGAATCTCTCCCGCAACCAGTCGTCGCCCTTGAGCCTGGGATGTATCTGAGCCAGCACCCCTAACCCATCCAGCCGACACAGGGCCTCCTCAGGTATCTCCTCTTCCAGGATCAGGTAGAGCTCGTGGCGGATGCGTTCTCCTGTAGTGCGGTCCAGCAGGTCCAGAGCGTTGCCAATGAGCTCCTCGGTGCGCCCTTCTATGCGAAAACCCAGTCGCTGCTCCAGGCGGGCCGCCCTGAGCATCCGGGTTGGATCTTCCACGAAGCTGAGGCTGTGCAGCACACGAATCAACCCCCGCTTCAAATCCTGCTCGCCCCCATAGAAATCCAGGAGCTCGCCGTAGCGGTCCGGGTCGAGGCAGATGGCCAGTGTGTTGATGGTGAAATCGCGGCGGTGCAGATCCTGCTTGATGGAACTGCGCTCCACCTGGGGCAAGGCGGTGGGATGTTCGTAAAATTCAGTACGGGCGGTGATGAAGTCCAGATAAGGGATGGGAAAGACCTGCTTATCCAGAATCAACTTGGCCGTGCCGAAACGGGAATGGCTCTTTACTCTCCCCCCGGCTTTCCTTTGCAGTCGCCTGGCTAAAGCGATGGCATTTCCCTCCACCACCAGATCCAGATCCAGCGTGGGCGTCTCCAGGAGAAGGTCACGCACGAAGCCGCCTACCACGTAGAGGGAAAAGTCCATCTGGGCCGCCGTTTGGCTGGCCCTCTGGATCAGTTGCAGCAAGGGGGCCGGCAGAGCATCTTCGATCAACTGGGCAATTTCCACTCTTCGGAGGCGTTGAGGGGGAGCGCTCCAGAGCTTGATCAAGTCCGTGCGGGTGACGATTCCGATGATCTCGCCCCCCTCGACGACAGGCACCTGTCCCAGGCTGTGTTCCATCATCACGTCCTGCAACCTCTGCACTGCATCACCAGGGCGGACGCTGACCTCTCCCTTATACATGTAGAGGTCAACCGTAGCGTTATCGAAGCCGAGTTGCAGGGCCTTGTCTATCTGACCGCGGGTCAGGATGCCCACGATGCGCCCCTCCTGGACCACGGGGAAGCCCTCGTGGCCGTAGCGGCGCATCATCTCCGCCGCGTCGGCCACTGTGGTGTCTGGCGGCAGGGTGTGGACGCCATAGGACATGATCTGCCCGACGGTCACTGCCGGCTTGACGTGGGCCCTCAGAAGCTCCAGGAGCATTTCCTGAGCCTGGGTCAAATCCTGCCCTCGGATCAGGGCTGCTGAGGCCTGGCTGTGCCCACCACCGTCGAAGCGAGCGGCTATCTCTGCCACGTCAATGGTCTCGCTGGATGACCGAGCCACCAACTGGATGTGTTCGTCCATCTCCACCAGGACGAAGAGTGCCGCTGGCTCGAAGACATCGCGCAGCTTATGGGCCAGGGTGGAAATCTCCTCAATGTAGCCATGAACGCTGGCCGTAGCGATGACCACCGATTGTCCGTCAAATCTGTGAATCTGGCTATTCTCAAGCAGTTGATCGTAGAGCTGGCGTTGTTCTTCCGACAAAGGGTGATGAAGGAATTTGTTGACCACCTCCAGGCTGGCTCCGTGCTCCAGCAGCCAGGCCGCACAGCGCACATCCCGTGGGGTAGTAGTCGGATAGGAAAGGGAGCCTGTGTCCTCGTAGATGCCGAGAAGCAGCAGAGTCGCCTCAATGGGGGTGAGGGACAGGCGCGCCTGTCCGATTTGCTCGACCAAGAGCGTCGTGGTAGCCCCTATCTCTTCGCCGGAATAAGTCATACCCGGTGCGAGTTCTTGACTGAGAGCGTGGTGGTCAATGATGTGAATTCTGATCTTGGGGCTCATGCCCTTCAAGTGGGTGAGGGTCTGGGTGTCTACCAGGATAACCCGCTCGATAGGACGCCGACGCAACTCACTGGCTTGCACGAAGGGCAATTCGTCGCAGTAGATGGCCAGGAAATGGCGCAAATTGCGATTAAGCCGCCGGGGCAGCACCGGTATCGCGTCTGGGTATAGCTTCCACGCCCCGAGTAGCGAGGCCAGGGCGTCGAAGTCGGTGTTTTCGTGAGTGAGTATGACTTCCATCAAGGACCCTCGTTCCTGACAAGCGGTAGCCGACATACCCATTATAGCAGCAAAAGCCGCGATTGACAAACTGTTGCAAAAACATTAAAATGTGGTATAATCTATGCCAGTAGATCCGGGATTCCAGCAGAGGCGGCCCCCATGCCTGTCCTGAGCCTGTCGAAGGGCCGCCGGTCCGCGGGCGTGAGAGCCCGCTCTGCTCAGAACTTGGATCTGTTGATACTATCAGGTCTCGTTAAGTAAAAGCAGAGCGCTACACGGAAAGGAGGGATGTGAAGCATGAGCAAGGACAATCCAACTGGGTTGTCCATCTTTGCCCTTCAGGGGTTGCAAGCAAAGAAGATGTACCCGACTTTGCCGTTCGCTGGTGAAAGGCAACGGCCATAAACCAAAGGAGGAAAAGGAACAATGAAGAGAGTACTGTTCAACCTACTGGGCGTCCTGGTCCTGGTCGGCTTGTTGGCCTCGGCCTGCGCGACACCTACCCCCGAGGTGGTCAAGGAGCAAGTGATCGTCGAGAAAGAGGTCCCGGTCACCGTCGAGGTGGAGAAGGAGAAGATCGTCGAGAAGGAAGTCGTGAAGACCGTCGAGGTGGAAAAGCAAGTGGTGGTCGAGAAAGAGGTCATGGCCACACCCGTCCCGCTGAGCGGTACCATCACCCTGTGGCACGCCTGGAAGGAAACAGAGATAGAGGCTCTGAATGAGGTCATTGCCGCCTTCCAGGGCGAGAACCCAGAGGTGCAGTTCGACGTGCTGTACGTGCCCTTCGATGACCTGCGTGGCAAGTACGAGACCGCTGCCGCCACCGGCGGCGGGCCGACCGTGCTGATCGGCGCTGCCGACTGGGGGCCCGCGCTATACGAGGCCGAGCTGGTGGCCGACGTGTCTGGCATGGCTACCACCGAGTTCCTCCGCACCATCAACGCGGCCGCGCTGGGAGCGGTGAAATACAGACGCGCGCTGATCGGTCTGCCCCAGACCATCAAGGGCGTGGTGATGTTCCGCAATACCAGCATCATCGCCGACGCGCCAGCTACGTTTGACGACCTGGTTGCCGCAGCTCAGGCGGCCACCCAGGGTGATGTGGTCGGCGCCGATCTGGAGTACGGCTTCTTCTTCGCCGCTGCCCATTTGAACGGCGTCGGCGGGTTGTTGATGAACGACAAGGGCGATCCGCTGTTCAACGACGAGAAGGGTGTGGAGTGGCTCAACCTGCTCAACTCCTTCAAGGACGCCGGCCCCACCGAGTACTACACCGACAACGACGTGAACCTCTTCAAAGCGGGCAACGCGGGCATCGTCATTGACGGCACCTGGAACATGACCGCCCTGGCGGAAGCTATCGGCGCCGACAACCTGGCAGTTGACCCCTGGCCCAAGCCCATGTCCGGCTATGTGCAGACGGAGAACATCTACATGAGCGCCAACGCCGAAGGGGACGACCAGACGGCTACCTGGGCGTTCATGGAGTTCTTCTTGTCGCCAGAGGCTCAGGCCATACTCACCCAGGCAGGGCACATCCCGGCTGCAGCCGGTGTTGACGTGACCGATCCGCTGATGAATCAAGCAGTGGAAGCCTTCGCCGGCGGGGCGGCCTTCCCGGTCATTCCTGAGATGGGCGCCTACTGGGGGCCGATGGACACCGCCCTCAAGTCGGTCTTCGACGAAGGAGCTGATCCCGCTGCGGTACTCCAGCAGGCTTACAACACCGTCGTCGCTGCCGTCGCTGACATCCGTGGCGAGGCCCCGCCGGAGGCCGAGGTGACGGGCACCATCACCCTGTGGCACGCCTGGAAGGAAGCAGAGATAGAGGGCCTGAATGAGGTCATCGCCGCCTTCCAGGACAAGACCCCAGAGGTGCAGTTCGACGTGCTGTACGTGCCTTTCGATGACCTGCGTGGTAAGTACGAGACCGCTGCTGCCACCGGCGGCGGGCCGACGGTGCTGATCGGTGCCGCCGATTGGGGGCCCGCGCTCTACGACGCCGAGCTGGTGGCCGACGTGACCGGCTTTACGACCACGCCGTTCCTCGCTTCGATCAACGAGGCCGCGCTGGGGGCAGTGAAATACAAGGGCGCGCTGGTGGGTCTGCCGCAGACCATCAAGGGCGTGGTGATGTTCCGCAATACCAGCATCATCGCCGATGCACCAGCAACCTTTGATGACCTGGTAGCTGCTGCCCAGGCAGCCACCCAGGGTGATGTGGTCGGCGCCGATCTGGAGTACGGCTTCTTCTTCGCCGCCGCCCACCTGGATGGCATCGGAGGCCAGTTGATGGACAGGAACGGCGATCCGATGTTCAACGACGAGAAAGGTGCGGAGTGGCTCAATCTGCTCAACTCCTTCAAGGACGCCGGCCCGACCGAGTACTACACCGACAACGACGTGAACCTGTTCAAGGCGGGCAAGGCGGGCATTGTCATTGACGGCACCTGGAACATGACCGCTCTGGCAGAAGCCATCGGCGCCGACAATCTGGCCGTTGACCCCTGGCCGACCTACGGTGACGGTCACCTCTCCGGCTACGTGCAGACGGAGAACATCTACATGAGCGCCAACGTCGAAGGGGACGACCAGATGGCGAGTTGGAAGTTCATGGAGTTCTTCCTGTCGCCTGAGGCGCAAGCCATGCTGGCTGACATAGGGCACATCCCGGCCGCAGCGGGTGTCGAGGTTTCAGACCCCCTGATGCTGCAAGCTTCGGAGGCCTTCGCTGGCGGAGCGGCCTTCCCGGTCATTCCTGAGATGGGGGCCTACTGGGGGCCGATGGACACTGCTCTCAAGTCGGTCTTCGACGAAGGGGCTGACCCCGCTGAGGTGCTCGGTCAGGCCCTCGAAACCATCACCGCCGCGATCAAAGATATCCGTGGCGAGTAGCCGAAGTGTAACCGTTTCGCGGGAAGCGAAGCTCCTCCCTCTCGCTGGGGGAGGTGGGGAGGGGGGGGGCTCTCGACAGAAGACCCACCCTCCCCTAGCCCCTCCCTGGGAGGGAGGGGAAATACGCTACTCGCTTCACGATTGCACCGACTTAAGCCCACAAGTGCTGTTGCAGACGCAGGTGATGGAGTGTTACCCTCACCTGCGTCTGCGCAAAGTGGCTGCTCACCTCGCTCGCCCTGGATTGCCAAGTCCAGGGTCGAAGGGATCGAATCCAATCGAATACAGTCGTTCAGCCGCCGGATCTGGCGATCCGGCGGGAGCAGGCGAGTAGCTGTTAGCGAAGAGAGGAGGTAGCTCATGGCTGTCACTGAAATGCCCCTTGATGCCAGCAGTCCACAGGTGAGTAGGTGGGCTAGATTTCGACGACGTGTGAAAGAATCTCGCACTGCTTGGCTGTACATCCTCCCCGCTGGCCTGGTAATGCTTTTCATCACCCTCTTTCCCCAGCTCTACCAGGTCTGGATGTCCTTCACCGATTATCGGGTCAAGAACCTGCGCTTCTATATATTCGACTCCAGCACCTGGGCCAAATACGCCCCACCTCTTGTTGGCCTGAACAATTACATCAAAATCCTGAACAGCAGTCTGGCTATTGAGAACTACGATTTCGGGCGGCTGCTCCTTTTCAACGTGACCTGGACGGTAGTAAACGTTGCTATCCACGTGTCATTGGGGGTGATCATCGCGTTGGCTCTGAATAGCAAGAAGCTGATCGGGCGGCGGGTCTACCGCGCCTTGTTCGTGCTGCCCTGGGCCATCCCCGGCTACATCACCGCCCTGACCTGGAAAAACATGTACGACGACCGTTTTGGAGCCTTCAATCAGCTCTTGGGGGTCATCAACGGCTGGCTGGGCACGAATCTCCCCACCGATACACGTTGGTTGACTGTTAGTCAACCCCCCATTGGCGGCCCGCTCAGTTTCTTGCCTCTGGCGTTCTACTGCGTCCTGCTGGCCAACATCTGGCTGGGCTGGCCGTTTATGAGCGTGGTCGCCACTGGTGCGTTGCAGTCTATCCCCACAGAGTTATACGAGGCGGCTTCCATAGACGGTGCCACCGGCTGGCAGAAGCTCCGGAAGATCACCCTCCCCCTGATCCGCCCGGCCATGGTGCCGGCCATCATGCTGGGTACGATCTGGACCTTCAACCAGTTCAACGTGATCTACTTCATCTCTGAAGGTGGCCCCTTTGGACGCACAGAGATCCTGATCACCCAGTCTTTCAAGCTGGTCTACGAACAGCGTCTGTACGGAGTGGCAGCAGCCTTCAGTTTTGTGGTCTTCTTCATCCTGCTGGTCATCACCCTCATCCAGAATCGCGTGACCCGTGCTACGGAGGCCTACTATGTCTAAGAAACAAAAGGACGTTCTCCAGCAATTGGGACTGCAGGCCTTTCTTCTCCTGGTGGTCACCACTACAGTCCTGTTCCCGATTCTGTGGATTTTCTCCCTGGCTCTGGACCCGCGCAACATTGACAAACCCCTGGAGTTGCGCCTGATCCCACCGGGGGCTTCTCTGGATGCCTTTCGCCGCGTTTTGCTGGAGCCATTTAAGCTGTTGTGCAGGAACCCCACCGATCCTTCCACTTGCATGACCTTTGCCAAGTTGCTCAAGAACAGCCTACTGGCGGCTCTAGGCACCAGCTTAGTGGCGGTAGTCATGGGGGCCTCAGCGGCCTACGCTTTCTCCCGCTTTCGCTTTATCGGACGCCAGGCGGGCATGTTGGGCTTCATCGTGCTGCTCATGTTGCCCTCCACGGCCACCCTGGCCCCACTGTACGTCCTGCTCAGCCAGATCAAGATCGGCGGTGAGTCCCTGCGGCTGTCTCTTTTCGGCCTGGCCCTGGCCTACGCTTCCAGTGCATTGCCCTTTGCCATCTGGAACCTGAAGGGCTACTTCGACACGGTGCCCAAAGAACTGGAGGAGGCCGCCCTGATTGACGGCGCCTCTATGACCCAGACCTTCTTGCGCGTCATCATGCCGCTCTCCGTCCCTGCCCTGGCGGTGACAGTTCTGTTCTCCTTCATGACGGGATGGACCGAATTCCTGTTGGCCTGGACGTTCCTGGAGAACCCATCTCGCTTCACCCTGGCCATGGCCCTGCGCTCCATGCAGGGACAATTCGCTACCCCCTGGTCAGACTTCGCTGCCATGTCCATCCTGATGACCATCCCCATCGTGCTCTTGTTCTTTGCCCTGCAACGCTACCTGGTTTCCGGTTTGACGGTGGGTGGGGTGAAGGGATAGCCATGTCCGATACGTACTATCGAGAGCGCGCCGCGCGCCGCGCCCGCCTTCGGTGGATCGTGGGAGGTATAGCCGCAGTCGTCGTCGTGGGCATCCTCATCATCAGAGCACTTTTGTACGACGCCTGCACCAGAAGCTTCGACCGCTCGCCCCGCTCCATTGTCTCAACCTTTGTGGAGGCAGTGGGGCGCGGCGACGGAGCGGTGGCCCAGGAGTGCTGGGAACACCACGCCTATTACGATCTCGAAGCCGGGTGCTCCGAAATCTGCCTGTCGCGCGTCCTGGGGGTGCAGTACCGCGTCGTGGACATCGCGTTGGATCCGCCCCAAACCACGCCGGACGGTCGCGCCAACCTGCGGGCCACTGTCTCTATCGAATGTGCTGACAGCGAAGAAGAGCACACCGCCGAAGTCCTGCTCGACAGTGTAGGCGGCAACGTTCCCTGGAAGCACTGGGCCATCATCCGTAGCACTTTTGGGGGCACGGTGGCCGAAGCGTGGTGTAAATAGGAATACCTATGGGGGAATGGCTTGAGCGCGCACAAAAAGGCACGCCGATTATTGACGGCGAGACGGCCACGTTCGTCTGGCACGGCCCACAAGCGCCACAACTGATTGGCGACTTCACCGATTGGGAGCATGGAAGCCCCCTGACGCTGACGCAGGTCGCGCCGGAGGTGTGGACGCATACGCTGACGTTTCCGTGCGACGCCTACATCGAGTATGCGTACTGGCGGGACGACGAGCGCGTGCCCGATCCTCTCAATCCGCACACCACACCGGACGGGCTTGGTCACGATAATCACTTCTTCTACATGCCCAACGCCGCGCCCGCCTCTCTGACGCAGCGCAGGCGCAACGTGCCGCATGGTACAGTCACACGCCACGTCGTGGAAGAGGAATTCCTCGTGGCGGGCAGCAGGCGCACTGTATATCTGTATCAGCCTGTCACCTCTGATCCTTGTCCGTTGCTCGTGGTGCTGGATGGACAGGATTATCAGCGTCGGGCCAGGTTGACCAACGTGGTGGACAATCTGATTGCCCAGGGGCGCATCGGCCCCGTGGCGCTGGCTATGGTGTACCACGGCGGCAAAGCACGCGGTGTCGAGTATGCTTGCAGCGAAGCTACGCTCGTTCTTCTCATCCATTTCGTACTGCCGCTGGCACAGAGGGAGTTGAATCTGCTGGACTCCCAGGTCAATCCGGGCGTGCACGGCATCCTCGGCGCGTCCATGGGCGGGTTGATGGCGCTGTACGCTGGAATCCGCGCCTCGCACGTCTTTGGGCGCGTGCTCAGCCAGTCAGGCGCCTTCACCCTCGACGAGCATGATACGGTGGTCTGGGACCTGATTCAACATGGCCCCGTGCAGCCGCTCAGGATCTGGATGGACGTCGGCCGCTTTGAATGGCTGCTGCAATGCAATCAGCGCATGAACGATTTGCTGGTCGCCAGGGGCTACGACGTCACCTGCCGCGAATACAACGGCGGACACAACTACCCCTCGTGGCGCAATGACGTGTGGCGTGGCCTGGAGTTGTTATTTGGCGCCCCATGAACTTCCCCTATCATCATTCCACGTGAGGATCGAAGAATGAAACTACACATACGCCTCTTGAGCATTTTTCTGGTATTGTCTTTTCTGCTGGCCGCCTGTGGCGAGCCTGAGCCGACACCCACAGTCAGTCCGAGTCCGACTCCCCTGCCGGTGACTCCAACCACCACGGCCGGGCCTACCCCTAAACCAGCGCCTGAAAAGCTGCCCCTCTACCTGAGCATCATCTGGCATCAGCATCAGCCACTATACTTCAAAGACCCCGAAACCGGCGTCTACCAGAAGCCCTGGGTGCGCTTGCACGCGGCCAAGGACTACGTGGATATGGCCGCCATCCTGGAGCAGTATCCCTATATCCAGGCCACCTTCAACCTCACTCCCTCGCTGCTGCGCCAGTTGATGGATATGAAGAGCGGCACCAGAGACTTGTACGCGGTGCACACCATGATTCCTGCTGCAGGGTTGAACGACGAGCAGAAGGGCTTTATCCGCAGTCGCTTCTTTGACATTAACCCCAAGATCATCGCCCGCTTCCCCCGCTATCAGGAGATTGCCGACGACCGGGAGAATAGCGACAATTGGGACACCCAGACCTGGTTGGACTTGCAGGTGCTCTTCAACCTGGCGTGGACCGATCCCGACTGGCTGGCAGAGGAGCCGCTGGCCAGCCTGGTCACCAAAGGGCGGGATTTCACCGAGGGAGACAAGGCCACCGTTCTGAACGAGCACCTCCAGTTGGCGGCCCGGGTAATCCCATTGCACAGACGTTTGCAGAGCGAGGGCCGCATCGAAGTGACCATGACGCCCTTCTTCCACCCCATCCTGCCCCTGTTGATAGACACCACCCTGGCACGACAGGCCGTGCCCGACATCGAACTGCCGCCTCGCTTCAGCTATCCGCGCGACGCCGTCGCCCAGTTGCAACTGGGGATTGACTTCTACAGCGAAACCTTCGGCCGCCCACCCACGGGGATGTGGCCCGCCGAGGGTGCCGTGGCCGAGGAGATTGTGGGGCTGGTCAGTCGGGGCGGCATCCGGTGGATGGCCAGCGACGAGGAGGTGCTGGCCCGCAGCCTGGGCAGCAAGAGCTTCGCGCGGGATTCCAGCGAGATCGTGCAGGATCCCGACCTGCTGTATCGCCCCTACATCGTCCAGGACCGCAGCCAGGATCCTGAACTGTACGTCGTCTTCCGCGACAAGGTCATCAGCGACAAGGTGGGCTTCACCTACAGCGGCACCGACGGGCTGGAAGCTGCCCAGGACTTCGTGCGCCGCATCCTGGACATCCGCGATCGGCTAACGCAGGCCGGAGCCAGCGGCCCCAACCTGGTCAGCGTGATTCTGGACGGCGAAAACGCCTGGGAATACTATCCCAACGACGGCAAGGACTTCCTGCACAACCTGTACCGTCTGCTGCAGGAAGAGCAGACCAAGGGCACCATCCGCACCATCACCCCCAGCGCCTACGTCGCCCAATTCCCTGAGCAGCCGGCTATTGACCCGTTGTGGGCTGGCAGTTGGGTCAGCCCTGACTATCTGACCTGGATCGGCGAGGACGAGGAGAACCGGGCCTGGGATTACCTGGGGCGGGTGCGGGAGTTCGTGGAAAAGCGCAAGAAGAACCTGGACGAGGATACCCTGGCGGCGGTGATGGACGCCATCTACACGGCCGAGGGCAGCGACTGGTTCTGGTGGTACGGTGCCGATCAGAACAGCGGCGATGACGGCAGCTTCGACCTGCAATTCCGACTCACCCTGCAACGGGTCTACGAGCTGATGGGCGCAGAGGTGCCCACCTTCCTCAAAGTGCCCGTCATCCCCCAGACAGCCATCGCTCCCGCCGCCGGCGCATCGGCTCTGATCACGCCGCAGATTGATGGCCAGGCCAGCGAAGATGAGTGGCAGGGAGGCGGCTACTACACCGCCGAGGGTGGCGTGCAGGCCGGGCCAGAGCAAATCGTCAGCCAACTGTGGTACGGCTTCGATAAGGAGAACGCCTACCTGCGGCTGGACGCCCGGCGTCCCTGGGCCGAGGTGGACGACGAGACCCTCGTCGGCTTCTACCTGACCCGACCCGGCGGCGGCCCTGAACAGCCCTTCAGCCGCATCGGCGCCGGTGAAACCCTGCTGGGCTTCGGCGCCCACGTCTTGGTCGAGGCGACCATCACCAGTGAGGGTGCTACTGCCGCTTTCCTTGATGTGGATGAGGCAGGCAATTACACCCCCACCGACGTCGAACTGCCGGTGGGTGTCTCTGGCAGCACCCTGGAGGTAGCCGTCCCCTACGCTGTGTTCGGCAAGCCCGATGCTGGCGACGTCTTCAGGCTGCGGGTAGTGGTCAGCGAAGGGGAAGCGCGGGACATTCAGGTGATGCCGGGCGCTGGCCCAGCTCAACTCGTGGTGCCCGACCTGGGCCTCACCACGCCCGTTCTCACCGTCGCCGACCCCACGGGCGACGATCACGGTCCCGGCAGCTACGTCTACCCCACCGACGCCGTGTTCGGATCCAGGGCCTACGACCTGACCGAGTTCGCCGTAGCCGAAGACGACAACAACCTCATCTTCCGCTTCACTTTTGCTGGCAAGCTCAACAATGACTGGGGCGCGCCCAATGGCATGGGCATCCACACCTTGGACGTGTACATTGACGCGGCAGAGGGCGGCGAGCGCAAGTTGATACCTGGCCGCAACGCTGCCCTGCCCGCAGACAGCGGGTGGGAGTTCGCAATCTGGGCCGAGGGCTGGTATCCAGGACTCTACGGCCCGCCTACCGAGGACTCTCCTGAGCCGCAGCAGATCGGCGACAGCAGCACCCTGAACATCATCAGCGATCCGGGTCAGAACAAGATCACCGTCCGCGTGGCCAAGAAGGTCTTTGCCGAGAGCCTGGGCCTTGAGACTCTGGACGCGGCCTCCTGGCGCTATCTGGCCGTGGTGATGAGCCAGGAGGGCTACCCCAGCGGCGGCGTGTGGCGCATCCGCGACGTCAACCCGGCGGCAGCCCAGTGGCGCTTTGGCGGTGCTCCTGACGACACCAATCACACCCGCATCATAGACGTGGCCTGGCCCGCCGAGGCAACACCCACCCAGGAGGAGATGCTCAGCACCTATCCCCCCTCTCAGGAGGCCAACATGGACATGCTGGGGCCGGACGACTTCGCGCAATTGCAGATGTATCAGAGGGACTAGGGATCAGGGATCAGTGACCAGGGATCAGGTGGGCCTAGTGCTCTTTCGCAAAACAGACCTTGACTTTTCAGGCGGCATCCGCCAGGGGCCTCGCTTCGCTCAAGCCCCTGGCTCAATCTACGAAGCCCCGATGGGGCTGGATTTGACAGGCCGCAGGCCTTTGTATGTTGAGCCCGACGGCTTCAGCCTCGGGCGGGGCAGCAACTGAAAGTCAACCTTTGTTGTGTAAAACAGCACTAGCCCCTTGTCCCTGGTCCCGGATTTCCCAGGAAACCCAAGAGGTAAAGCTTCATTGAATAACTATCAACGTCTGCTCCGAATCCTATCAATCGTGGTCGTTACGCTGATCGCTCTGATGCTGCGGCTCAGGGCGGTTGATCGGCTGCCCATAGACTACGACGAGGACGATTACCTGCGGGCGGGCCAACAGTACGCGGCCGCCATCCAGGAAGGCGACTGGGGTGCCCTCACCCAACTCAACTATCGACCGGAGCACCCGCCGTTGGCCAAGCTGGTCTACGGGGCGGTGTTGGCAACGCTACCCCAGGTGGAGGAGGTTCCCGAACGCCCCACCACAGCCGGGCCTGCCAGCTCGCTGCCAGAGCCGCATTTGGATGTGGCCCGCAAAACGGCGGCGGTGTCTGGCGTGCTGGAAGTATTGGTCCTGGCCCTGGTCAACCCCCTGGCTGGCCTGTTCCTGGCGATTCACACTTTCACCATCAAGTACACCAGCCAGGTAATGATTGAAGCCCTGCCCGCGCTGACCAGTGCGGTGGCAGTCCTGGCTTATGCCCGCTCGAAGGGCCGCTGGAACGGCTGGCTGGCGTTTTCGGCGGTCGCGCTGGGTCTGACGGCCTCCGGCAAGTACCTGTACTGCATCGTCGGACTGGTGATCGTCGTCCACTGGCTGTGGGAGACCTGGAGGGAAGCGCCCCAAAATGACATCCCGATGCTCTCAGCCCCCGTCCCCGGGGGCGTCGCCAGCGAAGTCACCTTGCAAGAGTCGCCCCGGGGACGGGGCTCCGAGCACTTTCCGGGAAAGCTGCGGGGGGCTCGCTGGCTTCGGCCTCTGGTGATTTGGGCCATCCTGGCCCTGGTGGTCTTTTTCGCCACCGATCCCTACCTGTGGCCAGCGCCAGTGGAGCGATTGCGGGAGTCAATCTTCTACCACAGCGAATACACCCAGAGCGACGCCGTGCAACGAGCGGGCTTCCCGATGTGGCAGCCCCTTACCTGGCTGGCCCAGTCTGTGCCGTGGCACCCCGGTGTGTTCGCGGTCTCGCTGGACGTCCCGATCACCATCCTGGCGCTCCTGGGGCTGAAACGACTGTGGCAGAAGAACACCCTCTACGTGATTTGGCTGGCGGTGGCGCTGGGTTTTCTCTTTATCTGGCCGACCAAGTGGCCGCAATACATTCTCGTTTTGACCGTACCCCTCTCCCTGGCCGCCGCGGAAGGGTTCCAGGCTACAGTGTGGGAGCCGTTGACCGGTTGGCTGCGCCACCTGCGCTCTAGTGGACTGAGAAGGCCCTCTCAGGCAAGCTTGCGCATCGCCTGGCGAGAGACCCGGCGAGCCTTTCCGTGGCTGGTGCCCGGCATCGTCGTCCTGGGCCTGATCGCGCTGTTCCCCATGCTGTTCCAGACGGCCATGGCGCTGACGGACTTCGGCGCCACAGCCATACGGGATGGGCTCAGCGGCGGGGTCTGGCGCGAGGCATGGCTGGGACTGACCGGTCAGGTGGATCCCGTTGCCTTCCAGCCATTCAGCCGCCCAACTTCCAGAGTGGTGCACTACGCCGGCCCGGGCCTGCTGATCCAGCTTGTCTCCGGCGCTGGGGCGGACATCCTGGTCTTCGACGTGATCTGGACCGTGCTCTCGGTGGGGTTGCAGATGGGCCTGGGGGTGGCAGTGGCGCTGATGCTGCATCGTCGTGGCGTGCGCTTCAAGGGCTGGTGGCGGGCCATCTTCATCCTGCCCTGGGCCATCCCCGAATTCGTCGGGGGACTGATCTGGGCGGAGATTTTCGACCCACGATTTGGCTGGTTCAACCTGGCGACTGCCGGCTGGGCCCAGCGAGCCGACTATCCCGGCGTGCTCAACTTCGCCACCCAGTGGCAGCAAAACCCCAACTACGGGCTGCTGGTGTTGCTGATCACGGCCACCTGGTATGGGTTCCCCTTCATGATGCTGGCAGCGACCGCCGGCCTCAAGCTGGTTCCCCTCGAAGTGTATGACGCCGCCGCCATAGACGGTGCGAATTCCTGGCAACGGTTCCGGCTGATCACCTGGCCCTTACTGCTGCCGCTGCTGGTCCCGGCCATCATCATGCGTTCCATCTTCGCCTTCAACCAGTTCTACCTCTTCTACGTGCTATACCCCCCCAATCCCCTCGCTACCTTCGCCATTACCTCGTTTTTCATCTTTAACGAGGCTGGTCAGTATGCGGTCTCGGCGGCGCTCAACCTGTTCACTGTGATTGTGCTGGTGGTGTTGATCCTGTGGTTCAACCGCTGGAGCAGAGCCTCGGAGGGGGTGACCTATGCGTAGGCTAAGAACTGGACAGCAGATCGCCTATCAATTAGCACTGGCCCTGGTCGCGCTCTTCGTGCTCGTGCCGGCCTGGGGGATGGTTCGTCTGGCCCTGGATGGCGCCATCAAAGGCGCGCCGACCGAATTCCGCCTCTGGCCGGAGCAATTCACCCTGGAGGTTTTCCGGCACGTGTGGGAGAACCCCTCTCAAAGCCTCGCTCTTCCCGGCCTGCTGAAGAACAGCCTGATCGTCTCAGGGGGCGCGGCCCTGTCTTCGGTGGCTCTGGGAGCCAGCATGGCCTACGCCTTCGCGCGCTTTCGCTTCCCCGGTCGGCGGACGGGCCTCTTCGGGCTGCTGGTGGGCGCGCTGTTGCCTCCCGTTGCGCTGATGACGCCGCTCTACATCTTGCTCTCGGCCATAAAGTTGCGCACGTCGCTGTTCGGGCTGATGATCGTTTACACCGCCTTCTCGATGCCCTTTTGCGTCTGGAACATGCGTTCGGCTTTTCAGTCGGTGCCCAAGGAACTGGAAGAGGCCGCCTTCCTCGATGGGGCCTCGCCTCTGACGGCCTTCTGGCGGGTGACGCTTCCCCTGGCCTTGCCATCCATCGCTGTCGCCGCACTGATGGCTTTTCTGCTAGGCTACACGGAATTCGCCATCGGCTGGCTGTTCGTGGAGAGTGGCCAGAACGTCACCCTGGCCATGGCCGTGTCGGGCATACAGCGAACGAGCGGGGCCTGGAGCAACCTGTCGGCCCTGGCCATTCTCATGAGTGTGCCGGTGGTGGTGATTTTCCTCGCCCTGCACCGCTACCTGTTGCGCGGGCTGCTCATCGGCGTAGTAGAAGATTAGAGAACCATCGCGAAATACTGAAGAAGAACGGAACACGCAACACGCACCACGAGCGTATTGCGTGTTCCGTTAGGCCCAGGAGGTTCATTTTTGACTCACATCACTACCCCCAACTGGGTGAAAGACGCTGTTTTCTACCAGATTTTTCCCGACCGCTTTGCTCGCAGCGAGCGGGTGCCCAAGCCGTCCAACCTGGAGCCGTGGGACAGTCCGCCGACAGTCCACGGCTTCAAGGGAGGCGATCTGCTGGGCGTGGCTGAGCACCTGGACTACTTGCAGGAGCTGGGGATCACCGCCATCTACTTCAACCCCATCTTCCAGTCGGCGGCCAACCACCGCTACCACACCCACGACTACTACCAGGTGGACCCCATCCTGGGCGGGAACAGGGCGTTTCGCCAACTGCTGGACGCGGCCCACGCTCGCGGCATCCGCGTGGTGCTGGATGGCGTCTTCAACCACGCCAGCCGGGGGTTCTACCAGTTCAACCACACCCTGGAGAACGGGCCGGCCTCGCCCTACCTGGACTGGTTCCATTTTGACGAGCAGCGACTGCGGGCCGGGGAGCAACTGAACGGCTACCCGAACTCTGAGGAAAGGCGTCTCACCCACAGCCAGGGCAGCCTGAAAGAGTTGGGCTACCAGGCATGGTGGGATCTGCCGGCACTGCCAAAGTTCAACACCGACACGCCGGCTGTGCGGCGTTTCATCTTTGACGTGGCCCGTCACTGGATCGAGTTCGGCGCAGACGGCTGGCGACTGGACGTGCCCCACGAGATAGACGACGATGCCTTCTGGCGGGAGTTCCGCCGCGTGGTCAAAGCGGCGAATCCAGAGGCGTACCTCGTGGGTGAGATCTGGTTCGATGCCCAGCGCTGGCTCCAGGGCGACCAGTTCGACGCGGTGATGAACTACATCTTCAACCGCGCCTGCCTCAGCTTCTTCGGCGGAGAGAGCCTGGACACCAACCAGCACCCCGGAGGCTACGAGCTCCGACCGTTGAGCGCCGTCCAGTTCGCCGATGCCGTAGATGACCTACTGGCCCTCTACGATTGGCAAGTGACGCTGGCGCAGCTCAACCTCCTCAGCAGCCACGACATGCCCCGCTTTCTGACGCTGGTGCAAGGGGACAAGGCCGCGCTGAAGCTGGCCACGCTGTTCCAGATGACCTTCCCCGGCGCGCCCTGCGTCTACTACGGCGACGAGATCGGCATGGAGGGTGGCCCCGATCCCGATTGCCGCCGTGCCTTTCCCTGGGACGAGGTCCGCTGGGACCACGACCTGCTGGCCTTCTTCCGACGGGCCATCGCCTTGCGGCACCAACATCCCGCCCTGCGGCATGGGCGCTACCTTCGCCTCCACGCCGACGACGGCTTAGCTTCGCACGCTACGACGGGGGTCTATGCCTTTGCCCGTCAGGGGGAAGAAGGAGAAACGCTGCTGGTCGTGTTGAACAATGGCTCGGCTGGCTATGATCTGGACGTGCCGGTGCTGGGTCTGCTGCCCGATGGCACAGTCCTGCATGACCTGTGGGAAGGTGGTCAGGCACAGGTGGCCGCCGGGCGGATCACCGGTGCGGAGTTGCCGCCTCGTTCGGGGGCGGTGCTGGTGCAGGAGGAACAACACAGTGACGCATGAAATCACCACAAAACCTCAGCGTCTCTCTGACATCGTGCCCGACGACGTGTTCGTGGGCACCAGCCTGATCCTGCGCCAGGGTGGCCGGCTCCTGTATGGCATTCGTCCGCCACGAGCCGAGGGCTCTCGCCAGATCATTGAGCTGACGGGCATCGGCGGTGGTGTTGAGGACGAGGACGAGTCTCTGGTGGCCGGCGTCCTGCGGGAAGCCCAGGAGGAGATAGGCTGTGGCGTGCGGCTGTTTCCATGCCCTGAGACCATCGTCGTGCGTAGCCAGTACGATGTTGAGCGGGTGGCATTACGAGGCAATGAGCGACCGGCGGCTATGGTGTTTCGTTACTACCGCACGCCGCCCCACCAGCCCTGGCACGAGGACAATCAGGGGGAGGCCTGCCTGGTCGTTTACCTAGCTGAGCTCGATGGCCAACCCTGGCCCACGATGGAGCTTCCAGCCCTCGTTTGGCTGAAGCCGGTTCACGTATTGGAGACAGCTCACCGTGATGTCCCTTTGAGCAAGTTGCTAAGTTCGGGCGCAGAGTTGGTGGAAAGCGAAGCGGGCCTTCTGTCGGAGCACAGTTGGGCTCGCATGACCGATTCCCAGGAAGCGCTGGCTTTGGCCCTGGGGGACGATGGGCTATCTTTCTATTCACAGCAGCTCCAACACGAAGGCGGCCAGGTGAGCCGCGCCAGATGAATCGCACAGTTCATAACTTGTAGGGAGGACAACGGATGCGAGACAAGATCGAAGCAGCACTAAAGAGCAGCAGGGCGGACTATACCGAAATCCGCATAGAAGAACGAGAGGCCACCACCGTTGCCTATCGGGGCAAGGACCTGGAGACGGCCAGCGCAGTGATTGACGCGGGGGGCATCGTGCGCTGCCTGTGCAAAGATCGTGGCTGGGGCATCGCCACGTTCAACGACCGCGACGACTTGCTGACCCGGGTCGAACAGGCGTACCAATGCGCCGGGGTCGCTCAGAGCGAGGTGGCCATTGAACTGGCGCCCATTCCCGTCTCTGAGGACCGAATCGCGGTGGCGCTGGCGCACGACTTTCGAGACGCGCCGATGGCCGACAAGAAGGCCCTGACCGAGGAATACAACAACATCTTGCTGGGCCACAGCGACCGAATCGTGGACACGCAGTGCAGATACAGCGACACCTTCAGCCGCGTCTTGTTCGCCAACTCGGAAGGCACGTTTATTGAAGAGGAACGGCCCATGATCACGATGCGCTTCGTCGCCATGGCGCGCGACGGTGACAACGTGCAGACTGCCATGGAGAGCCGTTCCGGGCAGAAGGGGTTCGACTTCGTGCAGGGCTGCGAGGAGCTGGCGCGGGCGACGGCCCAACGCGCCGTAGACCTGTTGAGCGTGGAGACGGTGGTCGGCGGCCAATACCCCGTCGTGCTCAACCAGCGGCTGGCGGGGGTCTTCATCCACGAGGCGTTCGGCCATCTCTCCGAGTCGGACAACGTCTACGAGAACCCGAGGGCGCAGGAGATGATGGTGCTGGGACGGCGATTCGGGCAGGACTTCCTCACCGTGTTCGACGATGGATCGCTCCCTGGGCTCCGTGGCTCGCACAGGTACGACGACGAGGGGACGCCCACCGGCCGCAGCGATCTGATCAGGAATGGCATCCTGGTCGGCCGCCTCCACTCTCGCGAGACGGCGGCCAAGATGGGAGAGAAGCCCACCGGCAACGCGCGGGCGACGCGCTATCGCTATCCGCCCATCGTGCGCATGACCAACACGGCCATCCAAGGCGGCGAGACCTCGTTTGAGGACATGATCAAGGACATCGATCTGGGGGTCTATGCCTGTGACATGTACGGCGGGCAGACGGCAGTGGAGAACTTCTCCTTCAGCTCGGCTTACGCCTGCATGATTCGCCACGGCCAGATCGCCGAGATGGTCAAAGACGTGATCCTGGCCGGCAACCTGTTCACCACGCTGATGAACATTGATGCCATCGGCGACGACTTCCAGTGGTTGCAGTCGGGCGGCGCCTGCGGCAAAGGACAGGGTGGCCTTCCCGTCACCTTTGGCGCGCCCCACATCCGCATCCAGAACGTCGTCATCGGTGGGAAATAGGGAATCAGGAAATCAGGAAATCAGGGAATCAGAAACCCCTGATTCCTGATTCCCCGACTATTTTAAGGAGACAAGCATGGACATACTCAAACAACTAAAGACCCAGGCCGAGCAGGTCGAGGTCGTGAAGGTACAAGGCGAGTCCACCACGGTTGGCTTTGAGGGCAATCGGCTCAAGAACAGCCAGGTGGAGGAAACCAGGGGCGTCGCCGTGCGCGTGGTCAAAGACGGACGCCTGGGTTTTGCCGCGTCGAGCGACGAGGCGGCAACGGGGAAGCTGATGAGCAACGCGCTGGAGTCGGCTGCCTATGGCGAGGAGATACCGATGGCCTTTCCAGCCCCGCAATCGGCCCCAGAGGTGAGGACCTTTGACCAGGCCATCGCCGAGCTGTCTATCCCGCGCATGGTCGAGATCGGCCAGGAGATCATCGAGCTCATCCTCCAGATCGAGCCGGATACGCACATTGACCTTGACCTGGAACGCGGCGTGAGTCACACCGCCATCCGCAACCAGGCAGGAACCCAGGTCTCGTTCAAAAGCTCTCCCTTGACCGCGCTTTTCAAGATAGCTCGCATCAGGGGGGATGACGTAGTGCGGATATTCGACATCACGGGCACGACCGTGTGGGAGGACGACTACCTGGCTCGCGCCCGCTATCTGGGCGAAAAGCTGGAGCTGGCCAAGAGGAGCGCGACCATCCAATCCGGGCGGATGCCCGTTCTTTTCGCGCCCACCGGAGCCCTGGTGCTGGGCCTCCCGCTGATGCTCGGCCTCAATGGAAAGAACGTCTACACGCGCATCTCGCCCATGGTCGGCAAGGTTGGCGAGAAGCTGTTCGACCACCAGCTCACCCTCGTTGACGACCCCACCCTGGACGGCAAGATCGGCAGCGCGTCCCACGACGACGAGGGCGTGGCCCACCGGCGAAACGTGCTGGTGGAGCAGGGCGTGTTGAAGGGGTTTCTGTATGATCTCAAGACGGCCGCCCAGTCCGGCGTCGAGTCAACGGGCAACGGCTCCCGCAGTCTGTTCAGCCCGCCAAGCCCGTCTCCGACCAACTTGATGATCAGCGCGGGTGAGACGCCCCTGGCAGAGATCATCGCCGGCATAGACGAGGGATTGCTGGTTGAGAACGCACTAGGGCTGGGGCAGGGCAACGTCATCTCCGGGGCCTTTTCCAACTCGCTGAGCCTGGCCTTCAAGATCGAAAAGGGTGAGATCGTGGGGCGGGTGAAGGACGTATCCATCGCTGGCAACGTCTACGACCTGCTCCAAGACGTGGCCGCCATCAGCCAGGAGGCGGAGTGGGTCTACGGCAACTTCAGCCTGCCCTATATTCTCCTGCCGGATGTGAATGTGGTGGCGAAAGAGTAGCCGGAGCCCGCTCGTTAAGCACCTATCCGAAAACCCGCTCTGAGGCCCGTCCCCGGGCCGATTCCCGCACCCGGG
>CAZQDO010000008.1:0-17254 GCA_964592085.1 uncultured Anaerolineae bacterium
CCCTGCTGCGGCGCTGCCCCAGGCCCGTGCTGGCGGTGCCAGACTCCCCGTCCCATCTGAGCCGTGCGTTGTTGGCCTACGACGACAGCCCTAAGGCCGACGAGGCCCTCTTCGTGGCCACCTACCTTTCGGGGCAGTGGAACATCCCCCTGGTCGTCGTGACCGTGATAGAACCGGGACGCGCCACGTCGGACGTGCTGGCCCGCGCTCAAGAGTACCTGGAGACGCACGGCGTGCAGGCGACGTTCGTGAAGGAGAGCGGGCCAGTCGCCGAGGCCATTCTGAAGACGGCCGACCAGCACCAGAGCGACCTGATCATCATGGGGGGCTACGGACTCGGCCCGGTGCTGGAGGTGGTGCTCGGCAGCGCAGTAGACCAAGTGCTGCGCACGAGTCGGCGGCCCACGTTGATTTGCCGGTAGTCAGAACACGGATCAGCGGGATTTACGGATGATCTATAAACCCCGCCGATCCGTATTCTCCTCAAAAACAAAGAGCCATCTCCAGGAAAGGGGATAGCTCTTTGTCTAATTCTAATCTCTAACTCACAACCCCGCCGCCTCCAACACCGCCGGCACATGCTTCTCCCAGCCGAGGGGCATGAGGTGCACGCCCTGGCACAGGTCCTTCATCTCCCGGATCAAGCGACCCGATATCTCGATGCTCGTTTTCACCCTGTCGTCTGTCTCGTCCAGCTCCTCAATCAGGCTCTCCGGCACGTGCACCCCGGCCACGTTCTTGTTCATAAAGCGCGCCATACCAGCGGATTTCAGGAACACGATCCCCACCATCACCGGCACGTTCAGATGCTTGACCTGGTTCATGAACTCCTCGAACCGCTTAGGCTCGTACACCGCCTGAGTTTGAAAGAACTGGGCCCCAGCCTTGACCTTCTTCTCCATTTTCATGAGCTGCGGCTCCAGGGGGTTGGCGCCCGGCGTCACCACCGCTCCCAGGCAAAAACTTGGGCTGCCCTTGAGCTTTTCCCCCGCCAGATCCCGGCCCTGCTGCAATTCGGATGCAGCGTGCAACAGGGAAACCGAGTCCAGGTCAAAGACCGGCTTACCTCCTGGGTGATCGCCCAGGGAGATGTGGTCGCCAGTGAGACAGAGCACGTTCTCAACCCCCAGCACGTAGGCACTTAACAGGTCGGATTGCAGGGCGATGCGGTTGCGATCCCGACAAGTTAGCTGGAAGACCGGCTCCATCCCCCGCTCTTTGAGGAGGCGACAGACGGCCAGAGAACCCAGCCGCATCACCGAGCTTTGCTGATCCGTCACGTTGATGGCGTCCACCTTGTCGCGTATGATCTCGGCTTCTTCCATCATTCGCTCAATGTCAACGCCTTTAGGGGGACCAACCTCCGAAGTCACCGCGAATTTACCAGATTCGAATATCTCCAAGAGTTTCATCTACTGATAGCCTCCTTCCTATCACCGCTTCAAGGTGGGTCTGCCCTCGTATCGGCGCCAACTCGGCCCGGTGAGCAGGTTACCCCAGTTATTCAGAATCTGAACAATGACTCGAGGGACCTCACGCAGCAGGGGCACATCTTTCCTGAAAAGCGTCTCGAAGATGGACGGACTCTCGAGATACCCGGCCACCATGTTCTCCCAGGCCGACGTCCCATAGAGGCGCCAATCGGGCGGCCCTTCGTAGTTGTTCACCAGCAAATCCACCCGATCGAGCTGAACGGTGCTCTCCCAGACCTCGTCCCACACGCACCGCTTGCTCATGTCCACCTCACACATGCCCTCCATGGCCCCTCCGCAGGGGCCATTGCGCTGCCCCTTGGGACAACGCATCGGGCAGACAAAACCCGTGTGGCTCAGCACGCAATTGCCACAGGATTGGCAATCGAAGAGCCATTCTTTCGCTTTCCTCTCAGCAACGAAGAAAGCCTTGGAAAAGGCTCGATTTTGAAAAGCCTTTTCGAGTACATCGTCTATTGACATTCGAGAATCTCCTTGACTATTGTTTTCTCTTTTTTCGCAACTGCTTCTCCACCCGAGCCAGTAACTCGGCGGGCTTGACGGGCTTGTCAATGTAGTCCTCGGCCTCCAGGGAGAAGCCGCGGCTCACGGACAGCGTCGTCTCTCCCACCCGCTGGGAGAAGCTGGTCAGCATCAACACCGGGATGTCGGCGAATTCTGGATTGTCTTTGATCTCTTCACAGACTGTGAATCCATCACTCAAGGGCATGATAATGTCCAAGAGGATCAGATCCGGCGCCTCGTCCCGCGTTTTCTGCAAACCCTCCTCCCCATTGTAAGCCACGATCACGTCGTAGGGCTTGCTCTCCAGAACCTTCTTCGTGGCCTGCACGAAGTCAGGGTCATCGTCAATGAGGAGTATCTTAGCTCGCTCTTCCATGTCCTCTCCTTTCCTTCAGCTTTTTAAGGTGCAACGCACTTGCTCACACGATTTCAATGACTCGCTTGCCCAGATTGCACTTCGAATCAGCTTGCTTCTGTAGCACAAGTGCGTTGCACCTGAGCAGATAATAGCTTTTCCACCCGATTCAGCAAATCCAGAGGGCGGGTGGGTTTCTCCACGTAGTCACCCACGTTGAGGTCTATCCCCGTCTCCAGTTCATAGCGCCGACGGCTGGCCTCCTCCCGCACTGCCGTGGCGATCAGGATGGGGATATCGGAGTATTCGGCGTACCCGACATCCTCTCTCAGCTTTCGACAGACGCCGAATCCATCCAGCTTAGGCATGAGCAGGTCCATAATAATCAGATCCGGCCTATCTTCTCGGATCCTCTCCAGACATTCCTCTCCGTTCAGAGCAGCGGTCACCTGATAGCCCTGGCTTTCCAGCACCCTCGTGGTGGCCCTGATGATATCGGGATCGTCGTCAACGACCAGTATCTTAGCCCGGCTCTTCATTCTCCACCTCTTGGAACACCGGCCTGGGCAGCAGCCCCGCCTCTTTCACGATAATGGGAATCATCTCCTCCCAACCCACGGCCATGATGTGCAGCCCATGGACACCCGGTATGTCTTTGAGCCGCTCAATGGTCTCCAGACAGATCTTCAGCCCCTCCTCCTTGGCGTCCTTGGCCTCTTTCATCCGGGTGACCAGCTCGTCGGGAACTTCCACACCGGCCACGTAGTCTCTCATGTAACGAGCCATCCCCGCCGACTTCATGGGGATCAGCCCGGCCAGGATGTGCACCTGCCCATCCAGCCCCTGATCGCACACCATCTCCATGAACCTCCTGAATTTCGGCACGTCGAAGACGGCCTGCGTCTGAATGAAATCGGCCCCAGCCTTCACCTTCTTGGCCAGCCGCACCACTCGGAACTCGAAGGGATCAGCGTAGGGATTGGATGCCGCGCCGATGAACAGGGGAGCGTCGCCAAAGAACTTGTCGTCGCTGAGGAACGTGTTCTCCTCGCGCATCTTTTTGAGGGTCTGGATCAACTGGATGGAGTCTATGTCGAAAACGTTTTTGGCCGTAGGGTGGTTGCCGAACTTCTGATGGTCGCCGGACAGGCAGAGGATATTCTTGACTCCGAAACCAACCGCCCCCAGCACATCGCTCTGAATGGCCAGCCGGTTCCGGTCTCGACAGGTGATCTGCAGCACGGGATCCATGCCCAGTTGCTTGACCATGGCACAGGCGGCCAGGCTGCTCATCCTGACGATGGCCGTCTGATTGTCGGTCACGTTCACGGCATCGCAGTAACCTTTGACCTCATTCGCCCTCTTCTCGACCACCCGGCGACGTGTCCCCTTCGGAGGACCCAACTCGGCCGTTACAGCGAATTGGCCACTTTCCAGCACAGCTTCCAGATTGCTTCCAGCTTTCATCATCTCAACTCCTTTGTGGTCGGATGGTCAGTCAATTCGTAGATTCAGGAGTCACGAGTTTACGATTCCTGAATCTACGAGCTTACGACCTTGGGCAGGATAAAGGTGAACCTGCTCCCTTTTCCATCGGCAGAACAGGGGCTTTCCGCCCAGATCTTCCCTCCGTGGGCTACCACGATTTTCTTGGCGATGGATAGCCCCAGGCCCGCCCCTGTTCTCTCCACAGTCCGGCCCCGAAAGAATTCGTCGAAAATGTAGGGCAGGTCTTCTGGAGTAATGCCTGGACCGGTATCCATCACCTCGACCTGAAGACAGTCCACCTTCTCTTCCACACAAAGGGTGATCAATCCCTTCGCAGGTGTGAATTTGATAGCATTACTCAACAAGTTGTTCAACACCTGCCGCAAACGATGGGGAGCAGCGTGGATAACGGGCAACTCCTCTGGCACCTGCACCCGTAATTCCATCTCCTTTTCCTTCGCCATAGCCTGGATATCCTCCAGGGAACCCTCCACCACCTCAGACAGGCACATGGACTTGAATTCCTTGGCGATTTGCCCTGCCTCTATACGAGAGACATCCAACAGGTCGCTGACCAGATTCAATAACTCCTCAATACGATGGCTGCTTCTACCCAGCATCTCCCGCTGCTCTTCGCTGACCTCGCCGGCGAAGCCCCCCAGGATCACCTGAAGGTAGCTCTCAATGGCCACCAGGGGAGCCTTTAGGTCATGAGAGACCATGCCCAGGAAGTAAGTCCTCAGCCTGTCCAGTTCCATCAGCTTCCTGTTGGTTTCCTCCAGGGCTCTGGAGTCTATCAGGCAGCGGTCCCTCAGCGAAGCGACCTCCCGCTGTCTCTTCCTTAGCTCTCCGGAAATGGAAGTGGCCATATAGGTGGAGATGTACAGGACGGTGGCAAAAGTGAAGACGATGGCCAGAATGTACGTTTCCTGGCGGTATAGATCGGGGGGAAAGAATCCCCCCAGGTGAACGTGGGGAATGATCCCGAAGTATTCCAGTCCGATCAATGAGCAGAGCAGCAAAACGGCCAGAGTAGCCAGTGAATAGGCCGCACCGTAGGGGAGCAGAATGCTAGCGATGGTGATGTGAAACACGAAATAGAAAACGAGGGGGTTTTCCACGCCTCCCGTGAAATGGAGCAGTACGGTAAGGGCTAGCAGATCCACCACGCTCTGTAGGGCAGCAAACCTCCTGGCTTTCTCCACCAGATCGGGGATATCTTCGGGCCTCAGGCCTCTGGCATATAGCCAAAACACCAGGTTGTACAGGGCAATGCTGATGGCAATAACATACACAGGAATGGGGGGGAATGTGATCCGAAGGACATTCTGAGCAAATAGCGCCAGAACTGCCACCCCGATAGCAGCTATCCACCTGAAGTTCAAGGAATAATGAATCCTTTGAATCAAGGTGGCTTCTTCGGGCGTATACTCAAGAGTGACCTCCTCTCCTCTCAAGAAGTCCGTCAATTTCTGCCTGGTGTCTTTCAGTCTGGAGGCCACTATCCGAGCGATCCCTTCCAGAACTCTGTACCCTATGTGGGGCTCGCTGTCGAACAAATCAAGCAACTCGGATCCCCGGAGGACAATGAGCTTGGTTCTCTCTATGCATCTCGCCGACAGGGTCCGAGTATGGGGCTCTACCAGGGCGGACCACCCAAAGGCCTGGCCTTCTGTCACCACCTCAATGGTTGTTTGCCTGGGCGAAGCATACGGCTGGAGTTCCAGCTCCATCTCCAGTGTCACCTTTCCCTCTTGCACGATGTACAAGTATTCCGCTGCGCTGCCTTCCTCGTGAATGGCTGCTCCGGCCTCGTAAACCTCCATGCGGCAGAGATCGGCTATCCTGTCCAGTTCGTCATCGGTCAGGTGCTCGAAGATTGGAAATTGGCTCAAGATGTGAATAGCCCCGTAATCCTTCACAGCCGTAGATCTTCCCTCACGATCTTGCGCGGGCCGCCATCGCGGCTAGTGGTCCAGTCTTTGACAGGCTGGATCTCCGTCATCAGCTCCAACCTGCCCAGGGCTTTGAGACGGTCGTAGATGAGCTGCCAGGCGCAATCAACCTCAGGGGCAATCTCGCACTTACCGCCTGCTGATCCTCCGCACGGTCCATTGAAGATGCTCTTGGAGCAGCGAGCGATGGGGCAGATGCCAGCGGTTTTGTCCAGGATGCAGTTTCCACATGCCTGGCAGCGTTCCGCCCAGATACCCTGCTCAGTGGGCTGGCCCAAGAAAGAGGTATTGAGGCCAGGCAGTGTGATGGCCTCGGGAAACTGCTCGTTCATGGTCTGCACGCCGATGCCGCAGGCCAGGGAGAGCACCGCGTCGGCCTCCCTCACCAAGTCAGCCACCTCCTCGTTGTATTCGTACTCGCACTGGCGCTGCACCGTAGCCTCCACGAACGTTTTGTTCTTGCCTTCCAGCCCGGTGGCCATGCGCAGGGCCGAAGCCAGGATGCCCACTTCCTTCTCTCCGCCAGCGAAGCACACCGTGACGCAGGTGCCGCAGCCGAGGACCAGTATCTTTTGATAGTCGGCGATCATTCCCTTGATTGCATCCAGAGGCTTCTGTTCGCCTATGATCATGATTTACTCCTCCGAAAACCTGTAGATGAGGCGGTATCAAACGATCCTTTCACCCTCATCCATCAAGACCCTTTTGTAGAGCCTATCGCTGATGCGAAATCCAGCCACCATTCTAAGTTCGTCCAAATAGCGCTTAACCTCGCTGACCAGTCCCTTGCGTTTTGCCTCTATTAAAACGCCAATCAGCCCAATGTAATTCAGCTTAAAGTGTCTGGCCGTATCTCGTCCAAATCGCTCATCAATGATGAGAAGGCTGGCTTTCAATTCAACAGTCAAAGCGATCGCTTCAGCTTCACCATCATCTAGGTCCTGTCCTAGAGCGAGCACCAGTTGTCTATTGCTGACGCCGCGCCTTTTTATCCAGACGGCTTCGTTGACCTCGTCAGCGCCTGGTTGCCCCACCCCATCTACCACGACCTCGCACCAAACCGCCTCAGGGATGTGAATCTCCTCGTAAAGCTGTTTGAGCAGATCCAGTTGTCCAATAGAAGCTAAACCAATCAATGGAGAAGCGTTGCTGACAACTACCATATTCGCCCCAGTCTCTTCAGGGTTGTGAGATCTTCTTCATAATCTTCAATATCGTAGTGGATAGCTATCCCCCTGCTCCCCAGCAACTGATGAAATTCCCATACGGTCATACCAGCCAGACTTTTCGCCTTGCCAAAGGAGAGTTTCCTTTCTTCAAAAAGGTGGATAGCTAATTCCCTTTGCAGTTCCTCGGTGGTCATCCTTGTTGCATGACTCACTTCTGGTGGGATTTCTATCGTAATCGCTGCCGCCTTCATCTACTCACTCCTTGTTTCAGAGGATTGGGTCCCAACTCTCGAATCCGCTCCGTCATCTCCGTGGCGATCTCGGCGAAACGAGCCCCCTCCGCCGAGGAGAGGAAATACATCTCCAACCGCTCGCCGCCCAGCCCGATTTGGTCGAGGAGCTCCTTGACGTAGTTCACCCTTTTCTCAGCACGCAAATTACCTTCCAGGTAATGGCAAGTTCCCTTCAGTCAACCAGCCACCAGGACGCCATCCGCCCCCCGCTCGAAGGCTCGCAAGACATAGAGAACGTCCAGCTTGCCCGTGCAAGGCAGGCGGATGATCTTGACGTTGGTTGGATACTGAAGGCGCATCGAACCTGTCAAGTCGGCTGCGGCGTAGGCGCAATAGTGGCAGGCGAAAGCCAGGATTTGGGGTTCGAATTCGGTCATGCTTCCACTCCTGCTAACATTTCGTCTTGGGACAAAGCGAGCTGAGCGTAGATAGGAATAGCTACCCGCTCCGCCGCTCTCAGCGAAAAATCAATGACCGTGAACCCCACGACCTTGCCTGATTCCGGGTCAATTCTAACCAGAAAACCATTTCCCTGCTCTATACACAGAGCCGAATCAGAATCTCCCAAAGTTACGTAAAGAATATCTTCTTCCCTGTCATAGTGATAGTTCAATGTCTTGGCCTTATCCACAGTACTTCACCTCCTGCAATCGGCTTCAGCGCCAGATAAGCCGTTCTCACAAATCCTTCCGAAGCCGTATAGCGGATGACGACAACCACGTAGAGATTGGAGTATTTCCCCTCCGTAACTCCAAGCCGATAGAACAATCTGGTATCGGCACGCTTATCACTTTGCAGAATGTAATTTGGGTCACTTATGGTTAGTCTGATGGCTTCCAGATGTTTAGCCATAGCGGGATGACCTACGAGAACGTGGTCTTCCCATCGCCTCCAGGTTAGGGTGATTGGAATGCCATCTTTGTCCGGGATGATGAACAAAGCTTCTTCAGCCATTCCTGCCAGTACTCCTGGTCGCTGTTGAGAACAATAGCCTACTCGATCATCCTACGCCACCAGCAACTCCTCAAACAGCGCCTCCTCCTTAGCCAACACCTGCTCGTCGCGATAGTGCTGAAGCTGAATCGCTTTGGCCGGGCACTCCCCAGCGCAGGTGCCGCAACCCTGGCAGGCGGCGGCCTCAATTTCGGCCACGCCCAGGATCGCCCCGGCCCCCACTTTGGTCGGGTTGATGCGCGGCACATCGTAGGGACAGAGGCGCACACAGGTGAGGCAGCCAGTGCACTTCTCCCCGTCCACCACCGCTACCATCCCGCCCACTTCCAGGGCCTCTTTGGAGAGGATGGTTGCAGCTCGCGCCGCCGCCGCCTGGGCCTGAGCAATGGCCTCGTCTATGAACTTGGGATAATGGGCCACCCCGCAGAGGAAGAGGCCCTCGGCGGGGAAATCCACAGGCCGCAGCTTGACATGGGCCTCCAGGAAGAAGCCTTCCAATGTGCACGAAAACTTGAGAAGCTCAGCCAATTCCTGGCTGCCCTCGGCTGGCACCACGGCACTAGACAGGACTAGCAAATCGGGGTCGAGGACGAGACGCCGGCCCAGGATGGGTTCAAAAACCGAAACTCTCAATTGGTCGTCAACTGAGTGTACGTCAGGCTTGTGCTCATCATCATAGCGCAGGAAGATAACGCCTTTCTCCCGCGCCTCAGTATAGAGAGCCTCACTGAAGCCGTAGGTGCGCACGTCCTTGTAGAGGACGTAGACATTGCAGTCTGGGTCAAGCTCTTTGATTCGAAGGGCGTTCTTGATGGCCACACCACAGCAAACGCGGCTGCAGTAGAAGGGCACGTCATCACCCTCGTCCCAAGGCCCGACGCACTGAATCATCACCACCGACCTCGGTAAACTGGTAAACTCGTAGACTCGTAGATTCGTATGCTCGTCAATCCGTGGAGCAGTTTCCGAATCTACGAATCTACGGCCTTCCGAATTTACGGATTCACCAGTTTCCCAATCTACCAGCAGTTGCTCAAAACCCCCCTGAGTGACGACCCTCGGGTCTTGACCCAACAGATAGGCCGCCCCCCGCCACTCTTGCCCACCGGTGGCTACGATGGTCACACCATGCTCGATGAGGCGTTGGGTGGGATCGTCCACGCTGGCGACGGTGGTCTTGAAGTTGCCCACGAAGCCGCTGAATTTGGCCACCTCGTAGCCAGTCAGCACCTCAATGCGGGGGTTGGCCTGGACCTTGCCCACCAGCTCTCTCAGGTAAGCCTGCGGGTCGCTGCCGTCGGCAGTGTAGTAGATCTGGCGCAGGCGCCCGCCCAGCTCTTTTTCCCGCTCCACCAGATAGACCCCAAAGCCCTGCTCGGCCAGGTTCAGGGCGGCGGTCATCCCGGCCACTCCCCCGCCGATGACCAGCGCCTCGTGACTCAGTGCCTGAGGTGCGGTATAGAGGGGCATCAGCCAGCGGGAGCGTCCTACGGCCATGCGAGTCAGATCCCTGGCCTTCTGGGTAGCTGCTTCAGGCTGGGATGAATGCACCCAGGAGCATTGATCCCTGATGTTGGCCATCTCGAACAGATAGGGGTTCAGCCCCGCCTCGCGGATGGTATCGCGGAAGATGGGCTCGTGGGTGCGTGGCGTGCAGGAGGAGACGATGACGCGGTTGAGCCCGTGCTCGGCAATGCGCTCCTGGATTAGCTTCAGGGAGTCGGCGGAACAGGTGTAGATGGTGTTCTCGGCGTGGATGACGTTGGGCAGGGTTCTGGCGTAATCCACCACAGCATCCACGTCCACTATCCCGGCGATATTCGACCCGCAGGAGCAGATGAACACCCCGATGCGCGGCTCGGCAGTGATGGCTACGGGGATCTCCGGCGGATACACCTTCTCCTCGACCAGGGTGCCGCGCTCAGTGCCGATTACCGACAGGGCGGCCGCCGCCGCGCCGCTGGCCTCGGTCACGCTGTCGGGGATGTCCTTGGGCTCGGCGAAAGAGCCGCAGACGTAGACTCCAGGCCGGCTGGTCTCCACCGGCTTGAAGGGTTCGGTGCGGCAAAAGCCCCACTCGTTTAGCTCGATCCCTGCCACCTGGGCCAGTTCTTCCGAAGCCGGCTCCATTCCCACGCTGAGCACCACCAGGTCGAACTCGTCCTTGTGCAATTGCCCATCCTCGGTCTCGTAGACCAGGCGCAGGTTGTGGGTGGCCGGGTCTTCGGCGATGGCCGGTACGCGAGAGCGAACGTATTGGATGCCATACTGGGTCTGGGCTCGCTGGAAGTAAGCGTCGAAGCCCTTGCTGAAGGCCCGCATGTCCATCATGAACACCTGGCATTCCACGCCGGGCACGTGCTCGGTGGCCAGGGAGGCCTCTTTGGTGGCGTACATGCAGCACACCGCACTGCAATAGTCGTGCTCGCGGTCGCGAGAGCCGATGCATTGCAGGAACGCGATGCGCTTCGGTTCCTCGTGATCGGACGGACGGGCCACGTGGCCACCGGTCGGGCCGGAAGCCGAAAGCAACCGCTCAAATTGCATAGAGGTGACCACATTGGGATACCGGCCGTAGCCCAGCGCCGAATAGCGCTCAGGATCGAAAAGCTGATAGCCTGGAGCCAGCACCACCGCGCCGACCTCTAGCTCCTGTTCGTAGGGAGCTTGCTGGTGGTCAATGGCCCCCACCTTGCAGGCCAGGACGCACTGATAGCACTCCGAGCACAGTCCGCAGTGCAGGCAGCGCAGGGCCTCGATGCGGGCTTGCTCCTCGGTCAGGCCCAGCTCGACCTCGCGGAAATCCCTGGTGCGCTCCTCAACCGGGGAGGTGGGCATGACCTCTCGGGAACGCAAATCCACCTCGCCCCGCGCCCGCATCTCGACGATTTCATCGTCGGTTAGCTCAGCAACAGGCAGCGGGGTGAGCTCGCGTGGCGTGAGGAGGGGCACTTCGCGCAGATAGCGGTCAATGGACAGCGCGCCGCGCCGCCCGGCAGCGATGGCCTCTATGAGCGCACCCGGCCCCGCTGCCGCATCGCCCCCGGCGAAGATGCCTGGCCGGTTGGTAGCCAGGGTCTGCGCGTCCACCTTGAAAGTACCCCAGCGGGTGATTTCCAGCCCGTGGTCGGGATCGAGGAAGCTGATCTCCGGGGCCTGGGCCACGGCGGCCACCAGGGCATCGCACTCGACGACGAACTCGGATCCTTCGATGGGGACGGGGCGACGGCGGCCGCTGGCATCGGGCTCGCCCAACCTCATGCGGATGCAACGAACGCTAGAGATGTGTCCATTGTTGGATAGCACTTCGATGGGCTGGGCCAGGAGCTCCAGATGGACTCCTTCGGACTCGGCGTCGTCCACTTCCCAGGAGTTGGCCGGCATCTCGGCCCGCCCGCGGCGATAAAGGATGGTCACTTTCCGGCTACCCATCCGCACGGCGGTACGAGCGGTGTCTACGGCAGTGTTTCCCCCGCCGACCACCACCACCCGGTCTCCCAGCCTGATCTCCTCGCCCAGGCTGATGCTGCGCAGGAAGGGCACGCCGTGGAAGACGCCCTCCGCGTCCTCACCAGGGATGCCCAGAAATTGAGGCTCGTGGGCGCCGATGGCCAGGAACACCGCGCTGTAGCCTTCATCGAAGAGGCGATTGATGTCCCGCACGGCGTGGTTGAGCTCGAGCTCGACGCCTGCTCTGAGGATCTCGTCAATCTCGCGGCGCAACACGGTGCGCGGCAGACGGTAGGCGGGAATGCCGACCCGCATCATGCCGCCCGGCACTGGAAGCACCTCGAAGATCGTCGGCTGGTAGCCCATCCGAGCCAGAAAGTAGCCTGCCGTCAGTCCACACGGACCGGAGCCGATGACGGCTATCCGTCGCCTGTCCTCCGGCGGCAACTCCGTTGGAGCCAGGGGAAACGGGGCCAGTTCCCTGAGTTCCCCTGAGTTCCCCTGAGTTCCCTCCTCGTCCCACTTCGCATACACTGTGTCGGCCACAAACCTCTTGAGAGCACAAATCGCCACCGGCTCGTCCACCTTCCCCCGGTTGCACTCGCTCTCGCAAGGGTGGTGGCACACCCGGCCCACCGTGGCCGGGAAGGGGTTATACTGCTTGATGACCTCCAGGGATTCTTCGTAGCGCCCCTCAGCGATGAGAGCAATGTAGCCCTGGGCGCTGGTGCCGGCGGGGCAGGTATTCTTGCAGGGCGAGGTGCCTTTCTTGGTAACGGCGTAGGCGTTGGGGACGGCCTGAGCGTAGGGCTTGAAGATGGCGGTGCGTTGGGCCAGGCCCTCGTTGAACTCGCTGGGGACGTGAATGGGGCACACCTCAACGCAGTCGTTGCAGGCGGTGCATTTCTCGGTGTCCACGTAGCGTGGCCGGCGGAGGATAGTGGCGGTGAAGTCGCCGGCCTCGCCCTCCAACCTGAGCAGGTCGGCGGTGGTGATGATCTCGATGTTGCGGTGGCGACCGGCCTCCACCAGCTTGGGGGAGATGATGCACATGGCACAGTCGTTGGTGGGGAAAGTCTTGTCGAGCTGTGCCATCTTCCCGCCGATGGCCGGCGAGCGCTCCAGGAGGTAGACCTTGATGCCGGATTCGGCCAGGTCGAGGGCAGCCTGCACCCCGGCGATCCCGGCCCCAACCACCAGCGCGGCACCAATGGGTTTGCGAAATGTAGAAGTCACCAGATCACCTCCACCAGCTCACTTTCGGTGATAATTGGATCCACTGTGATCAACGGCAAGTTCAGGGCTCGCGCCGTCGCCGCGATGATGCGGTCGGGCATGTCCGGAATCGCTGTCGGACCGAAATCGCCCACTGCCCGGGCCACCGCCATATTCAACGGCACCACACAGATGCTGGCCTCTGCATCTTCCGACAACTCGAATAGCTTCAAGACCTGAGCCTCTGGTATCCGCCGTCGCTGCATCAAAAAGATCGCCTCCACTAGCACGATGCTGGGCACAAGAATCCGGGATCGGTCCTCCTTGGCTACTTGGAAGACAGATCGAGCATGCCTGGACAGACGGCGGTCCTTGGCCAGATACCAGAGAATGCTGTGCGTGTCAGCGACGTAGCGCTTCATGACTCTTCCATTGCGATTTCTATCTCGATATCCCTGGGAAAGTTGCCCCACATTTCCCGGCGCGCTTCGGCAATGAATTCTGGTGAAAAGTCATAGCCTTCCAAGAGTCCTTCCAGATCTCTGATATGCACAGGTTTCCCGGCTTGCTTCTCTTTGCCGGCCCCATCTGCCTTGAAGCGCAAAAACTCAACGAACTTCGCCAGGTCAACTAAGCTTTCCTGCGGCAACTCTGCAACCTGCTGGCAAATATCCTGATACGTCACTGCGACTGTGCTCATCTCTCCTCCAACCTCTAACTTCTAACCCCCAACTTCTACCTAGCCATCTCCATCAGCTTCCTGGACTTCACCCGGTTCAACCGCAGCCCCACCTCGTCGGCCGATAGCCCCATGGCCAGGCCGAGCAGTTGGGGATAGAATACCACCGGCAACCGGTATCGAGTCTCGTACATCTTCTCGATGCGGCGCTGCTGGAGCTCGTACATGATGTCGCAGAAGGGGCAGATCACCACCAGGGCGTCAGCGCCGGCGGCCACGGCCCGCTCCAGCTTGAGGTGAGGCAGCGCCAGGGCCGTCTGCTCGTCGGCGCCCAGAATGCCGCCGCCACAGCACTGCTCGCGGCCCTCGTAGTAGATCGAGCTGGCGCCCAGGGCCTCGATCAACCGATCCAGACTGTGCGGGTTCTCCGGATCGTCGAAGCCGTCGTGGGCCTCGATTGGCTTGAGATAGTGACAGCCGTAGTGGGCCGCCAGCCGCAGATCGGAGAGGTCAACGGTCACTGCATCCCGGATGCGCTCCAGACCAATCTCCTCGTACAGGACGCGGGCAAAGTGTCGCACCCGAATGGTGCCATTGTACCTTTGCCCAGTGGCCGCTTCTAGCTCCTGGTTGACGCGCTCGCGTAGCTCCTCGTCATTCTGCAGAGCGTGGTTGGCCTCGGCCAGGGTGCCGGTGCACGAACTGCACAGAGCGCAGATGTCCACGGCCTGCTCCTCGGCCAGGGCCAGGTTGCGGGCCGATAGGAGCAGGGCAGATTCGTGGTGCACCGATTTGACCGGGAAGCCACAGCAGCCGAAGTCATTGATGTCTACCAGCTCAATTCCCAGTCGCGTTGCCGTGTTACGGGCAGCCAGCTCGTAATTCATGGCCCGCACCGGGGCGGTGCATCCCAGATAGAGCGCGTACCTCATCTCTACGCTCCCTCCTCTTCTGGCTGGATCAACTCGTCCAGACCAGTGGCAGCAAAGATCTTGCCAAAGTCCTCCGCCCGTTCGGTGATAGCCGGCAGCCCGTGTTCTCCTCGCTTCTCGTTCTCGAAGTCGGTGATGTCGTACAGTCGTCCGTGGTGGCGCAGCAGGTCAACCTGCGTCCGAAATGAGGGATGGACGTACCCTTCTCGCACAGCGACATTCTTGATGGCGTGCATCAGCTCGGTGATGCGCACGTCCTGCGGGCAGCGCTCGTAGCAGGAATAGCAGGTCGAACAAAGCCAGATGAAATCACTGGACAGCACCGCTTCTCGAAGCCCCAGCACCGCCATGCGGATGATGCGGCGCGGGTTGTAGCGCTCCGTGACTTCGCGGACCGGGCACGAGGCAGTGCACGTGCCGCAAGAGAAGCAACGCCGGATGTGCTCACCACCGGGCTCGGCAGCGATTTGGCTGGCAAAAGTTGGGTCCATCTGACTGGCGTCAATCACAGTGTCCATGTCGCCCCCCTCACATCATTGACCTCGGCAATTATAGCATGGGTAGTGAGATTGTGCAAATGGCTCAAGCGCGGAAATGTGCATAGCGAGCTCAGCCGAACGGTGTCGCCTCACTTCCCTTCTGCTCCCATCGACGGTAGCATTTCTCTGTTCTCACCCCCTGAAGCCAGAGATAGAAATCTTTCGCTCTCAAGTTTCAATCTTTTGCTCATCATATCTAGTTGATTCATACTATTTCTTAAGGATAATTACGTAAACCTGACTTATTACCACTATTTAACGAGTATCTCTTAAGTTTTCTTATGTATAAAATGGCCTCCAGAGGCACGTTCTTAAGCTTTCTTACGTTAAACCGATTTCCAAGGATCCAATTCACTGACCTATCCTTGTAATTCCCTTATGTAGACCATGTTTTTCGTTGCCCACTCATCAGGAGGCCAGGGTTATCAAAATGACTGGCGACAGAAATCCTGGCCTACCCCCCAGACTGAGTTGAAAAAGCGATGACAAGAGCCTATCCCGCGATAGGCTCCTGTTTGAGCTTATTGAACAAGTATGGTACAATATGGATGAAACTTGACAACATCACCCTGTTGCTAGGGGGCAGTGATGAAACGAAAGAGTGCTCTATTAAATGACATTGAGCGGATGGAAATGGAGATGGATCGCCTCTTTGACGAAGTCATCCCTTCGAGACGTTGGCTCCCTTTGCGCCGCACCAGAACCTGGTGTCCCCCCACCGACGTCTACGAAACCGATGATTGCGTGGTGGTCAAGGTGGAAATAGCGGGTATGGAGGAAGGCAACTTCACCATCTCCCTGTCTAACCGCAATCTGACCATCACCGGCGTGAGACACGATCCGTTGGCCGAGGTCCAGGGCTTAACCCTGAGCTATCAACAGATGGAGATCCGCTACGGAGAGTTCAAGACCGAAGTCTATCTTCCGTGGGCCATCGTCGAGGATGAGATCGAAGCCACCTACGAGGATGGCTTCCTCAAGGTGGTCTTGCCCAAAGCCAAGGCCCAAAAGGTCCCCGTGGTTGAAACCCGTGGGACAGAGTGAGTTCCGAACTGTGAATCCCAAGAAACTATGGAATTTGATGCGAAGGAGGGCCTCTATGCCTTCGTCAGAAAAACAAAAGCAGACTGAGAGCAGAGAAGAGAAAAACGATTCCTTGGCCGACGTAGCCCCAAAGACAGCCATAGTGCCTGCGACACGCGAGGACAAGGAGCTCGAGAGCAAGAAGATCACGGATGAGGGCCTGGTGGACATCCCCGGCGAACTGGCCATCCTGCCTTTGCGCGGTGTGGTCGTCTATCCTCTGACCGCTTTACCCTTGACGGTGGGACGTCCGCGTTCCATTCGCCTGATAGATGATGCCGTTTTGAGCAAACGCATCATCGGCCTGGTGGCATCCGAGAATCCAGAGCAAGACGACCCTGGCCCTGATGACGTCTACAAAGTAGGCACGGCTGCCCTCGTCCATCGCCTGCGCAAGGCTCCTGAGGGCACCGTTATCCTCCTGGTGCAAGGGTTAGAGCGGATCAAGATCCGCGAGTTCACCCAAACAGAGCCTTACCTGAAAGCCCGGGTGGAGGTCGCTCCCGATTTTGTCGAGGAGACAGTGGAAGTCGAGGCTCTGATGCGCAACATCGTCGAGCTCTTCAACCGCCTGGTCTCCCTGGTGCCCCACATACCCGATGAGTTGGTCATGTTGGCCCTGAACGTGGATGATCCGCGCCAGTTGGCTTATGCCGTCGCTACCTACATGCGCATGGAGCTCGGCATAGCCCAGGAGATCCTGGAGACTGATGAGGTCAAGGAGAAACTCCGCAAGCTCACGATCACCCTCAATCAGGAGTTGGAAGTGCTGGAGCTGGGCAAGAAGATACAGACCGAGGCCCAGACCGAGATGACCAAGGTGCAGAGGGAGTACTTCTTGCGTGAGCAGTTGAAGGCCATTAAGAAAGAGCTGGGCGAGGAAGACGAGCAGACCATAGAGGCCGAGGAGCTCCGTCAGAAGATCGAAGAGGCCGGCATGACCGAGGAAGCGGAGAAGGAAGCCAAGCGCGAGCTGGACCGCCTTTCGAAGCTGCCCACCGCTGCAGCGGAGTACTCGGTGATCCGCACCTACCTCGACTGGCTGGTGAGCCTCCCCTGGAGCAAGAGCACCGAAGACAAGCTGGACATCACCCGCGCTCGCCAGGTATTGGATGAAGACCACTATGATCTGGATGATATCAAAG
>CAZQDO010000008.1:17264-27184 GCA_964592085.1 uncultured Anaerolineae bacterium
ATATCAAAGAGCGCATCCTGGAGTATCTGGCGGTGCGCAAGCTGCGCCTGGAGCGAAAAACGGAGGAAGAAGAGGAAGAACCAGTCGATTTTATCCGTATGGAGCGCGAAGGGGTGATCCTGTGCTTTATCGGCCCGCCGGGCACGGGCAAGACGTCGCTGGGACGGTCCATCGCCCGCGCCCTGGGTCGCAAGTTTGTGCGCCAATCCCTGGGTGGCGTGCGCGACGAGGCGGAGATCCGCGGCCACCGGCGCACTTACATCGGCGCCCTGCCAGGCCGCATCATCCAGGCTCTACGGCGCGTAGAATCCAGGAACCCCGTCTTCATGCTGGACGAGATTGACAAGGTGGGCCAGGATTGGCGCGGCGATCCCTCCTCGGCTCTGCTGGAGGTGCTGGATCCGGAACAGAACCGGGACTTCCGTGACCACTACCTGGACGTGCCTTTCGATCTCTCCCAGGTGATGTTTATCACCACCGGCAACATACTGGACACCATCCCCCCCGCCTTGCGCGACCGCATGGAGATCCTCAGGCTCTCTGGCTACACCGAGGAGGAGAAGATCAAGATTGCCCAACAGTACTTGATCCCCCGTCAGATCAGAGAGAACAGCCTGCTTCCGGAAGAGATCGAGTTCAGCCAGGGGGCCATCCGCAAAGTCGCCCGCGACTACACCCGCGAGGCAGGGGTGCGCAATCTGGAGCGAGAGCTGGGCAGCATCTGCCGTAAAGTGGCAACCAAAGTGGCCGAGGCCAGCGAGTCAGCGAATGAGCCAATTGGCGAAAGCACACTGATCACCGAGGAAAAGGTGGCCGAATTTCTGGGCAAGCCCAAGTACTTCTTCGAGGCGGCGGAGCGTACAGAGATCCCTGGCGTGGCCACAGCGGTGGCCTGGACGCCCACCGGCGGCGACATCCTCTTCATCGAGGCGACCAAGATGCCGGGCAAGAAGGGGTTCACCCTCACCGGGCAACTGGGCGACGTGATGAAGGAATCGGCCCAGGCGGCGTTGAGCTACGTGCGCTCCAAGGCTAAGGAACTAGGGATTGACGGAGATTTCTTCGAGGAGCACGACATCCATATTCACGTGCCTGCCGGTGCCATGCCGAAGGATGGCCCCTCAGCAGGGGTGACCATAGCTACAGCCCTTGCCTCTCTGCTCCTGAACAAGCCGGTGCGGTCCGACGTAGGGATGACGGGCGAAATCACGCTGCGGGGGCAGGTGCTACCGGTAGGGGGCATCAAAGAGAAAGTGCTCGCCGCCCACCGCGTTGGCCTGAAAACCGTGATCTTGCCCCAACGCAACGAGCCGGACCTGGACGATGTGCCGGAGGATGTGAAAGAGGAGATGAAGTTCATCCTGGCCGATCAGGTGGATCAGGTCTTTGACGCTGCCCTGGCCAGCCAGTAGAGCCGGGAAGCTCTAAGGGTGAAGAAGGGGGTAGTGATGCTCACAAAACTGAGCGTTAGGAATTACAAAAGCCTCGAGGATGTGACCATTCCTTTGAGACCTTTAACGGTTTTCGTGGGGCCAAATAATGCCGGCAAAAGTAACATCCTGGACTGCCTCCTGTTCTTGCAGGAACTTTTGGAGCTAGGGGCTCCCAGTGTCTCCTCTCGAGGTGGATTCCGCTACCTCGTTTGGGGTGGCGACGTCAAGCGCCAGATCGAGATTGAGTTGGAAGCCAACATCTTCGATTCCCTGGATAGAGAGCACGAAGTCACTTACAGGGTAGAAATCGCGGGTGGACCAGCAGTCTACTCTATATCAAAAGAACTTTGCTCAGCGCGTCGTGATGGCGAAGAACGAAGATTATTAGAGTTCCCCATTGAGCAGGGGCAGGTTGGAGTATGGGATGAGAGAGCAGGACAAATCTCACGCTGGGGATCCTCAGAAGTCGGGAGGCGACTTTCCCTCAGCGATTGTAAAGATCCAGTTCGTTATCCAATCCTGAGCGCACTTGCCCAGGCTATGCACAACTGGGCCTTTTACAACTTCATCCCCTCTCGAATGGCCCAGCCAGGGCCAGCCAAAAGAGACCTGCGCCTTCAGGAGGAGGGAGTGAACATCTCGTCGGTGCTGCATACCTTCCAATCAGAGTGGGGAGAGAGCTTCGCTGAAGTGGAAGAACTTCTAAAAACGGCCGTTCCGGAGGTGGAACGACTTTTGACCCCCCTCACGGAGGAAGGCCAAACCCATCTGGCGGTCGAGGAGCGAGGGTTTTCTCTACGCATCCCCTCCTGGGCCATGTCCGACGGGACACTGCGCTTTCTTGGCCAGTTAGCCGCCCTCCTTTCCCCTGATCCTCCAGCCCTAGCCTGCTTCGAGGAGCCTGAGAATTGCATCCATCCTGGTCTGTTACAGCTAGTAGTAGAAGTCCTTACGTCAGCCGCCTGGAAGACTCAGATTCTGGTGACAACTCATTCTCCAGACCTCCTCAATTTCTTGGCTCCTGAGGATCTATTGATTGTGGAGAAGGAGGACGGGAAGACGCAGTGCCGAGAGGCCAAAGATGTAGCAGGGGTGAAGGAGGCACTGAGGACCCTGGGCCTGGGAGAACTCTGGTACTCCGGCCACCTCGGAGGAGTTCCATGAGCATAGGGCTGTTCGTGGAGGGGAAAAGTGACAAAGAAGCTATACCAGAGCTCGTCCGCAAATTGCTCGATATTCCCTCCAAGGTCATTATCAGGACGATCCACAGAGGGGAGATGTTCAAATCCGAGAAGGTCAAGCCCTATGCAGAAGCCCTTTTGAAGCAGCATCAGGATGTTGAGAAAGTCATTGTTTGCGTGGATTCGGAGTGCACAGACCCTGAAGAGATATGGGAGGAAGTCTCAAAGGCAGAGCGAGAGCTTAATGAGGTAGGCTTACCGGTCAGGTATGCTTTGGTCGTCCACGCTCTGGAGGGCTGGCTTGCGGCGGATTCCAAAGCTTTGGAGCAAGTGTTGGGAAGACAAGTGCACGTTGGAAGGAATCCGGAAGAAGTGTGCAAGCCAGCGGAATTACTGAGGGGCATCTTCGCACAGCACGGGAAAAGCTTTCAGAAGACCAGACACGATCCGCAAATCGCCCGCCATGCTGATCCTGAGGAAATCGCTAAGCGCAGCCCAAGTTTTCGACGGTTTTGCCAGTTAGTGAAGGATCCTTGATTTGGGAGAGTACTGTGGAATCGCAGGGCGAAGTGTTGGTCGCCATTATGAACAACTTGCTCGACTTCGCTATTGCACGCGACCAGCATTGGTATCGTATCCCTGTGCACAGTGTGGCAAGATGGCTCAAAGAGCGTTGGCCGCCGCGGTGGCTGGCTTTTTACCAGACCAAAGTCTTCGGCAATGAAGCTTATGCTGTGAACTACTATGCTCGCGTCCTCGACATTCGCCAGGTCTCTCGCTGGCAACTCTTTCCCAACGAGCCCCGCGATGAGAAGGGGAAGCGACACTATTACCAGTTGTTCCTGTCATCGCTACAGCGGCTGCCCAGGCCCATCCTCAGCCTGCGTTGGCGGCGCATTGTGTTCATTCCAACCACCTGGCACAAGTTCATGGACGCGGTTGAGATCAACGATTTGTATGACGAGAGCCCGCTAGAGGACCGGCTATGGGCTGCGTTAAAGCGGCTTCAGGTTGAAGCAGAGAGGCAATACTTCTTCAAAGCCAAGAACCAATGGTATGCTCTGGACTTCGCTATCTTCTGCGAGCAAGGTAAGATGGACGTGGAAACCGATGGCGACACCTGGCATGCAGACTCAGCACACATTCCCCTGGATAATCAGCGAGATAACGATTTGACCAGCCTGGGATGGTCTATACTGCGCTTCAACGGTAGCCAGATCCGTGAAGCCACCACGGAGTACTGTGTCCCCATAATTCTGGAAAGCATCAATCGCTTGGGTGGCTTAACAACTAAAGGGCTCATCCCGCGCACATTCGACCCCGATGATCCTGAAGGGCCGCAGCAGTTGACCCTGTCCGAGTCGGGACCAGACTTGAACTTGACTGAAGCACAATCTCTAGCCTCTTAACATGACATGGTTTATATAGAGCTTTCCCGGAAAGTGCTCTGAGCCCCGTCCCCGGGGCGACTTGTGCAAGGCGGCTTCGCTGGCCAGCCCCCCGGGGACGGGGGCTGAGAGCGTTTTCAAAGACCTTGCGGGAAACCCCGTATGTTCTTTGGAGGTGAAATGCTAAGAAAAGGGGGAACCCATATAGACAGACACTTGGCTCTCGTAGGGCTGAGCTTGGTAGCAGCCTTCCTTCTGAGCAGCTTCCCTACCCTGGCCCAGGCTGACGAGCACGTTGACCTCATCACAGTGGAGGGGGTCATAGATCCGTTCACCGCTCAATACGTTGAGCGAGGCATGGACATTGCCCAGGGGGACGGCGCCCAATGCCTGATTATCCAACTGGACACGCCTGGCGGATCGGACACCCCCATGCGCGTCATCGTGCAGAGGATGTTGAACTCCTCCGTGCCCGTCGTGGTCTACGTCGCCCCTGCGGGAGCCAGAGCTGGCTCGGCAGGGGTTTTCATCACCCTGGCTGCCCACGTCGCGGCCATGGCTCCCGGCACGAACATCGGTGCAGCCCACCCCGTGGCCATGCCTGGGTCGGAGCTAACGGAGGTCACAGAGGAGAAAGCTACCAGCGACGCCGCCGCCTACGTCAGGGCCATCGCCGAGCAGCGAGGGCGAAACGCGGAGTGGGCGGAGAAGGCAGTGCGGGAGAGCGCGTCCATCATTGCCAGAGAGGCAGTGGAGTATCAGGTGGTGGACCTCGTCGCCGACGACCTGACGGACCTGTTGGACAAGATAGACGGCAGGGAAGTGATCACGGCCGCCGGCTCTGTGACCCTCAAGACCCACGGCGCTCCGGTCCGCACCATCGGCATGAACTTTGCTGAGAATTTCCTGCACATCATTGTTGATCCCAACATCGCCTATCTGCTGCTTTCCATTGGCACCCTGGCACTGGTGGCTGAGTTCTATCACCCAGGCGCCATCTTGCCTGCGGTAACGGGGGTCATCTGCCTGATCCTGGCTTTCGTGGCCTTTGGCAGCCTGCCTGTGAACTGGGGCGGGGTGGCCCTCATCGTCATAGCGGTGGTTTTCTTTGTTTTGGACATCAAGGTGGCCGGCTTCATGCTCAGCGTGGGAGGGGGCATCGCCTTCGTCCTGGGCTCGCTGATGCTCTTCAGCCCTTTCACCTCACCCTCCCCCACCATGCCCCGTTTCACCGTCTCCTGGCCCCTCATCGTCCTCATGACCGTCACCATCGCCTCCTTCTTCCTCTTCGCCGTTTCAGCGGGGATCAGGGCCCAGCGGGCCAAGGCGGCTACCGGGGTCGAGTCCATGATCGGAGCCACAGGGATGGCTGTTTCGGATCTGGATCCTTGGGGCACGGTCCAGGTCAAAAGCGAGCTGTGGAGCGCCGTCGCTGAGGAAGGTTCTATCAAGAAGGGAGAACAGGTTAGGGTAGTGAGTGCAAAGGGGGTGAGGTTAAAGGTAATCAAGAAGTGAAGTCGCAGTAAACAGAGAATCAGGGACTAGGAAATCAGGGAATCAGGACACTGACTTCCTGATTACCGATTCCCTGATCCCTACAACCTACAGAAAAAGGAGGCTAAAATGTTTATTGACATATTGGGTAATCTGGCCACCATTTCCTTGTTCCTATTGTTTGTGGCCGTCGTCTTGAGCATGGCCATCAAGATCGTGCGGGAGTACCAGCGCTTGGTGATCTTCCGACTGGGCCGCTCTATCGGCGAGAAGGGGCCTGGCATTGTTTTCCTGATCCCCTTCATTGACCGCCCAATCCTGGTAGACCTGCGGGAGCAGTTCCTACAGATCCCTCACCAGACCTGCATCACTAAGGACAATGCCCCCATTGACGTGGAGTTCCTGATCTACTGGAGGGTGGTGAACCCTGCGGACAGCGTGATCCAGGTGGCGAATTTTGCCGGCGCTTCCCAAGGGATCGCCACCACCACCTTGCGGGCCGTGATCGGCGACATTGATTTGGACGAGGTGCTATCCAAGCGAGAGGACATCAACATGGTTCTGCGCGTCAAGATGGATGAGGTCACCGAGCGCTGGGGGGTCAAGGTCACCAGCGTGGAGATCCGGGAAATCGTACCACCCCGAGAGGTGCAGGATGCCATGAACCGCCAGCTTGCAGCGGAGCGCAATCGCCGGGCGATGGTGACCGAGGCCGACGGCAAGCGCGAGGCAGCCATCAAGGTAGCCGAGGGCGAGAAGCAGTCGGCCATCCTCCGTTCCGAGGGAGATCGGCAATCCTCCATCCTGCGGGCTGAGGGGTTCTCCATGGCCCTGAACAGGATCTTCAAAGTGGCCAAGACGGTAGACGGCAAGACCATGAGCTTGCAGTATCTGGACACCCTCAAGGCTCTGGGAGCCAGTCCTGCTACCAAATTCGTCTTCCCCATGGAATTCGCCAACCTCCTCAGGCCCTTCACCCAGTACGCCGAGAGCGTGGCCAAGGAGGAGGACGAACAAAGGATTTGAATATGCCAAATAGCAAAAGCAAAAAGAAAGAGCGGTCGCAGTGGAGGCGGATGGACCTCCACATCCATACCCCCGCCTCTGCTGACTTCCAGCAGTCAGGCGTTTCGTATTTAGACGTCCTGCAGGAGGCGGAGAGGAAGGGCTTGGAGATTATGGCCTTCACCGACCATAACACTGTGGCCGGCTATGCGAGGATGTTGGAGGAGATTGAGGAACTGGAGATGCTGAAACGACTGGAACGCCTCCGCCCTCAGGAGAAGGAAAGGCTTCGGGAGTATCGCCGCCTGCGGGAGAAGATGTTGGTGCTGCCCGGCTTCGAGTTGACGGCGACTCTGGGCTTCCACATTTTGGGCATTTTCTCAGAGGAGACCACCGTCCGAGAACTGGAGCACATTCTCCTGGACCTCAACGTTCCCGCCGACAAGCTGGACGGAGGCTCCACTGAGGTGGGGGCTACGTCCGATGTCTTAACGGCCTACCGGGTGATTGATGCGGCGGGCGGCATCGTGATCGCCGCTCACGCCAACTCGACTCACGGCGTGGCCATGCGGGGCTACGGCTTCGGCGGCCAGACCAAGATCGCCTACACCCAGGACGAGCACCTCCATGCCCTGGAGGTAACGGACCTGGAGAGCAAGGGGCGGCGCACCACCTCGGCCTTCTTCAGCGGCTCCAAGCCAGAGTACCCCCGCCCCATGCGCTGCATCCAGGGCTCCGACAACCACCGCCTGACCCGCGATCCCAAGGACAAGAAGTCCCTGGGCGTCGGCGACCGGGTCACCGAGGTGCTGCTGCCAGAGCTCAGCTTCGAGGCCCTGCGGGAGGTCTTCCTGGACGATGACTTCACCCTCACCCGCCCCTACCGGCCTGAGCACGCTCCTTTCGATTACGTCCGCGCAGCGCGGGAGCAGGGAGCCAGCATCGTCCAGGCCTTCCACGAGAGGATGACCCGCCGTGGCGGACGCCTCTACGCCGTCATCGCCGACGTGGTGGCTTTCGCCAACACCAACGGTGGCACGATTTACGTGGGCGTCAGCTCCAATCCCAAGACACCGCCCACGGGCATTGACAACCCCAAGGAGGCCATCGCCATCCTCCGGGCCGAGATCGAGCGTAAGATCACCCCGCCCCTGGAGGCGACCGTTGACGTGCAGCAGACTGACGGCAAGCGGGTTGTGCGCCTGGCTGTGCCTCGAGGCGACGATCCCCCCTACGCCATTGAGGGTAGCAAGATCTACGTCCGCCAGGAGACGGAGACCAACCTGGCCGTGCGCGACGAGATTGTGCAGTTGGTGAGGCGGGCCTTGCAGCCAGCGCTTTCCCCAGAAGAAGAGGAAGCGCCTGTAGAGGAGGAAGCCGCAGTAGAGGAGAGACCCCAAATTGTGGAGCCACCCAAGACCGGGGTGGAGATCGCGGCCACGGTGGAGCGAAAGGGCACCCTCTATCACACCATGAAAGATTTGCGCAACGGCAACGAGGTTCGCAACGTGAGCCGCTCCTCGGCGCGGCGGCTGTGGCAATACGCCATCACCCAGAAAGAGCAGCACCCTGTCCAGGTGGATCAGGTGAACTGGCATGGCGACATCGGCCTCTGGAAGAAGAAGCAGCGAGCGGGCAAAGTGCGCTACGATTTCGTCCAGCGGGACGCTGAGGGCCAGTTGCACGTCTACTACGGCGTGACAGAGGAAGGTATCCACGGGCCGTGGAGGGAGTTTTTGGAGGGGGAGTAGGGAGTTGAATGGAATTGGATCTACAACAGCTTGAAGACTGTATTGCAGGCCAAGCTGAACCAGAGCCCTTTTCCGGTGTGGTTTACTTGACGAAAGGTAACGACGTCCTGTTTGAAAGCGGATATGGGTGCGCCATCAGGTCGGAGTCCATACCGAACAGGGTCAATACTCGATTCCAAACAGCGTCTGGGTGCAAAGTTTTCACGAGTATCGCTATCTGCCAGTTGGTAGAAAGGGGACAACTGGGATTTGATGCGCTTCTGAAGGAATGTGTTGACGTGAGGTTTCCGAACTATGCTCCAGACATCACCATCCATCACTTGCTGACGCATAGTTCAGGGATAACGTCATACTTCGAAGAAGATGTCAACCCAGATTATGAGGCGCTGTGGGAAGACCTGCCCATGTACCGTATCAGAGGGCCAAGGGATTTCTTGCCACTGTTCCAGCATAAGAAGATGAAATTCGCGCCGGGTGAGCGGTTTGATTACAACGATGGCGGTTACATTCTGCTCGGCATGGTGATCGAGTCCCTGACCGGCATGAGCTTCCCAGCTTATGTCAGAAAGAACGTGTTTGGTCCAGCCGGCATGAAGGATTCAGGGTACTTTCCGACGGATCAACTACCGGAGCGGACAGCTTATGCCTACATCAAGAATCCAGACGGTACCTGGCGAACGAACTTCTTCGCCGTGCCCATCATTGGCGCACCTGATGGAGGTGCTTACACGACAGCACCGGATATGACCAGGTTCTGGAAAGCACTGATAGAAAACAGGCTTCTGAATGTTGAGACGACTGAGGTGGCAATGAAGGCCCAGATTGCCACCTCGTGGGAGTCACCCTATACACATTATGGCTATGGTATCTGGATTGACCAGCCAGGGGAAACCATCAGAAAACACTTCGTTGAAGGGTCAGATCCAGGAGTAGCACTCAGGTCGGGCATCTATCTTGATGAAGGCATGACTCTGACCGTAATCGGAAACACGGAACATGCCTTATGGCCACTGTACAAAGAGATAGAAAAGATATTGGCCTTGTGACAGTATTGGGTCCGATCATGGCGACTCCTGCTGGAGGATGGCATCCACGGGCCTGGAGGGAGTTGTTAGAGGGGGAGGGGGCCATCTTGAATCGCACATTCATCAAGGGACTGGAACTCAGCGAACTGTTTTACGAGGAAGCGGTCAAGCCCATCTTGGCGAAGCGCTTCCCGGATCTCATCTACTCAGCCGCCCTGATAGGACTGGGGTCCGAGGTGCTGAGTTTCGACACACCTCAGTCAATGGATCACGATTGGGGACCGAGACTGATGTTGTTTCTAGGAGAGACTGACCACGAAACCTATCACGACGGAATCAATCAGACGCTGCGCCAAGAGCTTCCCGGCGAAATCCACGGCTATCCTACAAGCTTTGGACATCACGAGGATGGCACCACTGTGATGACTGCAACCGACAGCGGTCCCATCCATCATGGAGTGACGCTCCTCACCGTTCAATGCTTCTTCAAGTATGTCCTGAACTTCGATCCTACCGGCGACATACGGGCTGTGGACTGGGTAAGCGTTCCAGAATATCACTTGCTGATGCTCACTTCAGGCCGTGTGTTTCACGATGGCTTGGGTCAATTAGGGCCGATTCGGGCAAGACTGCGTTACTACCC
>CAZQDO010000009.1:0-26868 GCA_964592085.1 uncultured Anaerolineae bacterium
CCCAGGAGCACCTCATTTTGCATATCAAGATACTGCAGGCTGAAACTGTGGCGATAGTCTTCGAGGCGTGTGCCGTAGGGATTGTATGCCATTGCAAAGTAAGCGTTGACGTAGGGTCTGTTCTTCTGCTTGATGGCATGGATACGCAGCAACCGTTCGGGAACCTCGAGGCATTGCCCTTTATTCGGTTTGGGAGACTTGATCTCAAAAAAGTACTCGTGACCGGCCTTGTCTTTGAGGTACAGATCGGCGATGGCGGGTCTCTCAACCCATTCCTCGCCACTGGCTTGCAGAACCTCATCGATCAAGGCTGGAAAGTCGGGCGTGTGACCCTCGTTGATGCGACTGACGATTTCCTCGATTTTGACGGCCGCAGCAGCAGGCATTGTGCCGCTGGCTCTGTAGCCCCGCTCTGCTACATCATAAGCTTGCAGGGCAATGAGGCGGGCGCACTCCTCGAACGAGGCATAGACCGCACGTGCCTCTCTCATCGGAATATTTCTGAACTCAGGGCAGCGTTGCTCTGTGAAACCTTGGATATATCCCCCAAGATATGCCCTGATAGTTTCCCTGGTTTCTCTGTGGATCATTTACTCCCCCAGCAGTACCCACATTTTATCACATTCCTCACTTCCAGACAAATCGGAGCGGGGTATGACTTGCATGGAGGCGAAATTCGTGTATAATCCAATTAAACTGAATGAAGGAGAGTCACAATGCTGACACCGCAGCAGACAGAACAGATCGCGACCATCTTTCAGGAATTCGTAAAGGGGCGGTACGAGAAAGTGCGGAAGCTTAGCTTGGATAGCCTCCAGATCAATCCTCTCTTTCTGAGACAGTTCGCTGAGCATCTCCAGTGGACGAGTGCCAGGGAGATTGTGCAGTTCTTGGTGGATGAGACCTTTCAACGCGGCATAGTTACATCCGCCGGTTTCAGGGCGGAGCAAATAGCGAGGGTGTTCGGCGAGCCTACAGCGGTACGAGGGATTGACATTGAGAAGCGCAAGCCTCGCCCAGGCGGAGGCACCGATGTCTACTACATTCAGGTCAAAGCAGGGCCTAACACGATCCACGGAGACACACAGCGGCAAATCGAAGAGAAGTTCGACTATGCTCTGAGGCGCAATCCTCGCGCCATTCCTCTACTTGGAATTACTTATGGCGATGCCACCAGGGCCAACTCCTTTACACGCAGACTAATGGATCGCTTTCAAGTGCTTTTCGGCAGGGATTTTTGGGCCTTCATCTCCGATGATCCAAACTGTATGGGCGAGATTTACCAGATCTCAATCCGCGTGGCTACTACTTATGAACCCACGTATAGAGGGCGTCCACTGGGTAAGAGCTTGCAACAGCTATTGGATGACAAGATTGATGAGATCACTCACCAGTGGCAAGCTACCTACGGCTCTTTTGGGCCTCAGATGTGGGAGAACCTTCTGTAAATGATGGGCTTATGATCTAAACCGAGGATGTGAGTCAGGTATGAGATTCATCGAGAAGACATTGCCAGTAGAATATCTGAACCCCATTGCAATGGCCGAAGGCAATGCCAAGAAGCCCGTTTACCGAATGCATAAATGGTGGGCGCGGCGGCTGGGCAGCGTGTTTCGCACCATAACCCTTGCGACCTTTGCTGCCCATAGCGAATCTGATATGTCTCTATGGCAACGATTCTGTAATGGCGCAAATCTACGGGGAAAAATCGTGCTTGATCCATTCATGGGAGGCGGCACCACAATTGTGGAAGCACTTCGCTTGGGTTGCAAGGTCATCGGTATTGACATCAACCCTGTCGCGTGGTTCGTAACCAAGCAAGAAGTTGAACCTGTCAGCCTCGTCGCTTTAGATAGCGCATTTGAACGACTTGCAGCGACAGCAGGACAGTTTATCGAGCAATATTACCAAACCAAATGCCCACATGGGCATCAAGCGGATGTAATGTACTTTTTCTGGGTCAAAGTCGCCGAATGCGCTGAATGTGGAGCCAGGGTCAGGCTGTTCCCCAACTATGAGCTTTCTCGTCGCGACAGCATGAACGTCTGTTTTTGCCCTCATTGCTTACAGGTGATCGAGACAGCCAAGTATAGCTCCAAGACTGAATGTCCTGACTGCGGTGAGATCTTTGATCCTCGCAGGGGTGTTTCCGGCAGAGGCTTCTTCCGCTGCACTGAATGTGGCACGCGGCAGCGAATTCTAGATGCGGTCGAGCGCAAAGGGACCAAGCTGGATGAGGAACTACATGCCCTGGAAGGTTATTGTAGCACATGCGGGCGGTTCTTCAAGCGAGTAGATGGCTTTGACATGGCATTGTGGAAAAAGGCAAAAGAGGAATTCAATCGCCGCAAAAACGACTTGTTAGTGCCGGACCAAGCCATTCCGACTGAGGGGCGAAGTGACCCGCGTCCCGTTAATCACGGCTACCGCTACTTTTGGCAGATGTTTAATGAGCGACAATTGCTTTGCCTGTCTACCCTGCTGGAAGAGATCCTAAGACTACCTGACCGAAACATCAGGGAACTCATGCTCACCGCTTTTTCAGACTGCTTAGACACCAACACCATGTTCTGCAAATACGAAATCCGGTGGCACAAAATCTCAGTGCTCTTTGGACTGCACGCCTACCATCCTATCGAGCGGCCGACGGAGAACAATGTTTGGGGCACAGAGTATGGACGCGGTACTTTCACTAGATGCTTCGAGAAGGTACGGCGTGCAAAAGAGTATTGCCAAAAACCGTATGAGCGACTGACTGATATTCGAGGCAGGAGATTTAGTAAGCACACAGGTGATGAACGCATTGAAGGGCACGGGGTGGATACTTTTGAGGAACTGTTGTGTAGGGATCGTGCCGCCTTGCTCCGTTGCGATACTTCAGAAGACCTATCGTTCATCCCAGACAAATCAGTAGATGCTGTCATTACTGACCCGCCGTATTTTGAAAGCGTGCAGTATTCAGAGTTGGCCGACTTCTTCTACGTCTGGCTACGACTGACGTTAAAGGATGAGTATCCCTGGTTTGCTCCTGAGCTTTCGAGCCGCGCTAATGAAATCGTGCAAAACGACAATTTGGGGAAGACGGTTGAGTTCTTTGGCGAAGGTTTGCAGCGAGTATTTGAGGGATGCCACCGTGTACTGAAGGATGATGGGATCATGGTCTTTACGTTCCACCACAATCAGACTTGGGCCTGGAAAACAGTTGCACAGGTGTTGCTTGACGCAGGTTTCTACATCTCTGCAAGTCCCATTGTCCGCTCAGAAGGCAAAAGCGGTTTTCATAGCAGTAAGGGTAATATCCGATATGATGGAGTGCTTGTCTGTCGCAAACAACCGAGTGATTGGAATGGTAACACTTGGAGCGGAATCAAGCAGCACATTTTGGGGGATGCTGTAGATTGGACACGTCGAACACTTGAATCGAATATGGCGATAAATCCGGTAGATGTTTTCACTATCGTGATGGCCAAGAGTATTGAGCATGTTACAAAGACTTGGGCAAATCAAGACAACGGCACTGACCCTGGCGAGATCGCTGCACGCCTCAAAGAAATGGAGAAGATCGTAGATGAAGTTGCTCAGCGTTCCCAAACTGGACTTGAGCTACAGTCAGAAGCTCATGGCTATGAGGTTGAGCAATTGGCTTTATTCCTACGGGAATCGGAGGCACGTTTCGGCTAGGTAGCCTAGAACAGCTTCTTTGTGTCGTGTGAAAGCTTGAGGAGCAAGGCCATCATTCGAGGGCAAGGGGGCAGCAACTCCACACAACTGAGTTGCTGCCTCTTGCTGTTAGGGCACACGAAAGGCCCGGCGCACATAGGCCACGCAACGGCCCAACTGGCCTGTGACGCCGGGAGGCCACCAGATGCGCAGGGCCACGGGGCTGATCTCCAGGGTGATGGGGCCACAGTAGCCGTCGGCAGCCAGATTGCTCAGGAGATTGGCAAGCGGCAGTTGGCCGTCGCCGGGGATCTGGTGGTGCTTGAGGTAGGTGTGGAGATACCAACCGCTCAAGGGCCAGGGGGGAGACCGCATGTCGCTGAGGTGGACGTTTACCAGCCGGTCAGCGAGGAGTGGGTAAGCCTCAGCCAGACTGTAGGTCGAAGTGGCGGCGTGAGAGGTGTCCAGGACCATAGGCAGGTCAAGCTCGTCGGCAAAGGCGCGCAGCTCCCGCAGGTCGCCCAGAACGTAGCGCTGATCCTGGGAGCGGAAGAAGGCCCGGTTCTCTATGGCGATGCGCAGGTCGGTGCCTTCTATGCGCTGCAAACCCTCCGTCAAGGCCTCCATGTAGTGCCGACCTCGACCATCGGCCAGGCTGTGGGCGTCGGGGGGATGCAGAACAATGTGCCCTACACCAACCTCCAGCGCCAGATCAATCAACCTGGGAACGGCAACGCGGTAGTCGGCCCAGCCGGGGAAGGGCAGGATGGGCGGGTGGAGGCTGAAAACGGTCAGCCCGTAACTCTCGGCCAAGCGGCGGATGTAGCTGCCGCCCCTCAGCTCCACCTCAGGGCTGACCACCAACTCCACCCCCGCAAAACCGGACTCCTTTGCTATACTGAAGATGGAGCGCAAGGGGTAGATGTAGATACTACCTGTGGACAAACTTAACTGCATATCAAGAGACCATAAGGGGAGTGCGGGCGCAAGCCCGATTGGGCCACAACCAACCTGATTGGCCGACGAAGATGTCCGTCAAATCCTGAAGTCCGTTGTTCCTTTCCCCGTATAAAGCTCGTGCTCGTAGATGTAATCCTCCACCGCTTCGGGCACTTGATACTTGATGGGCAATCCCTCGTGCACCCGCCTTTGGATGTCGGTGGACGAGATGTCCAACTGGGGCGAATGAACGAAATGCACCCGAGAAGTGATGCCGGGCAACATGCGCTCCAGTTCTTCCATATCCACTTGATAGCCGGGCCGCTCCACCACCGCCAGGCGGCATAGCCTGATCAGACGCTCCGGCCTGTGCCAGGTGGGCACATCGGCCATGGAATCCGACCCCAGGATGAAATACAGCTCGACCTCGCCCCCCCACTCGTCCCGCAACAGCTCGATGGTATCCACGGTGTAGCAAGGCCCGAAGCGATCAATGTCCACGCGGGAAACAGTGAAGTAAGGGTTGCTGGCGATGGCCAGCTTCACCATGGCCAGCCGATGGTCTACCGGCGCGACGTGATTGGTGAGCTTGTGGGGCGGCAGCCCGGCAGGCACGAAGACAACCTGATCCAACCTCAACTGGACCCTGGCTTCCTCGGCCGCCACCAGGTGCCCGATGTGAATCGGATCAAAAGTGCCGCCCAGCACCCCCACACGCATACCCACCCCCATACCAAGAACTGATCACCGATTACTGATCACTGGCTACTGGTCACTGGCTACTGCCACTCGAGCTCGACTTCGCCGATGCGCACCGTGTCGCCGAGTTGCACCCCTGCCTCTCTGAGGGCAGCCTTTAGTCCCATGGCATCTGCGATGCGCTGGAATCGCATCACCGCCTCGTCCAGGTCCCAATTGGTCATGGCCGCGACTCGCTCCACCTCGGCACCCCGCACCCGCCAGGCATCGTCCTCCCAGGTGATGGTCAAAGCGCTCTCCTCCTCGACGGGACGGAAGACCTTGACCTCGGCTCCTGTGGGCTCCTCTTTGGGCAAGCTCGCCAGCACCTCGGCTACGGAGCGCAGCATTTCCTTGACCCCCTCGCCCGTAACCGCTGAGATGCTCATGGCCCTCTGCTCTCGCGCTTTCATCGCCTTCTGGATCAAGGGCCAGAGCGTCTGGGCCTGGGGCAAGTCCATCTTGTTCAGCACCACCAACCGGGGCTTATGGGCCAGCGCAGGATCAAAGAGGGCCAGCTCCTGGTTGATGCTCTCGTAATCGCCCAGGGGATCGGCCGAGGCCCCATCCAAGAGGTGAATGATCATCCGCGTGCGCTCGATGTGGCGCAGGAAGTCGTGGCCCAAACCAGCGCCGTCGTGGGCTCCCTCGATCAGGCCGGGGATGTCGGCCACGACAAAGCTGGTATAGTCATCCAGGGCCACCACTCCCAAATTGGGCTCCAGGGTAGTGAAGGGGTAAGCGGCGATCTTGGGCCTGGCAGCACTGATCACCGACAACAAAGTTGATTTGCCAGCGTTGGGCACGCCCACGATGCCCACGTCAGCGATGAGCTTGAGCTCCAGATAGAGCCAGCGTTCCTGCCCAGGCGCGCCCCGCTCGGCGATGCGAGGGGCCTGATTGGTGGAGGTAGCAAAGGAAGCGTTGCCTCGCCCGCCTTTTCCCCCCTGGGCAACCAGCGTCCTTTGCCCCTCCTCTGTCAGGTCAGCGATGAGCTCCTCTGTCTCAGCATCCCGAACCACCGTGCCAGGCGGCACCTCGACGAAGACATCGTCGCCCTGCCGACCCTTCTGCCCCTTGCCCCGGCCGTGGTCGCCTCGCCGGGCCTTGAAGTGAACACGGCGCTTGAAATTGACGAGGGTGTTCAGGTGCGGATTGGCCACCAGGTAGACGTCGCCGCCCTTGCCGCCATCCCCGCCGCTAGGCCCGCCCAGGGGCACGTATTTCTCACGGCGAAAGCTCACACAGCCATCGCCGCCGTCACCGGCTTTGACGTAAATCTTGGCTTCATCGAAAAACACAACAGCCACCACTTCCTAGCAACAGCCGCTATGAAGGCTCTGACCTCCATAGCGGCTTGTGAGTTGACATCGGCTTGTAGGACAAGTTGGCAACTTGTCCCACACAGTTGGAGACCTTGCCGAACAGTTGGGGAACGAGAAACTCAGTAGATGGAGAATGACTAGCAGAGGCGGCTCCCACGCCTGTCCTGAGCCTGTCGAAGGGCCGCCGATCCGCGGGCATGGGAGCCCGCTCTGCTTCGAAATTTCCATCTACTGAAACTAGGGAGCTCCCATGCTCCTCTTCAAAACATGATAGTCCTCCAGAGCCCTGCCAGCGCCCTTAGCAACACAGGCCATGGCATCCTCGGCTACGGAACAGGGCACGCCCGTTTCTTGAGTTAACAGCCGATCCATGTTGCGCAAAAGGGCTCCCCCACCGACCAGCACCATCCCCCGGTCTATGATGTCCGAAGCCAACTCAGGAGGCGTCTTCTCCAGCACGGCTCTGACTACTCCCACGATAGCAACCAGGGCCTCGGCGATGGCCTCCGTCACCTCGCCCGAAGTGATCTGGATGGTCTTGGGCAGGCCTGCCACCTGATCCCTTCCCTGTACATCCATGACCATCTCCTCTTCGAGCGGCATAGCGCTGCCGATTTGGAACTTCACCTCCTCGGCTGTCGGCTCCCCTATCACCAGGTTGTACTTCTTTCGGATGTAGGCCATGATCGCCTCGTTCATCTCATCGCCGGCAATGCGAATCGAGCTGGACACCACGATGCCGTTCATGGAGATAACGGCCGATTCCGTTGTTCCGCCGCCGATATTGACCACCATGTTGCCCGTTGGGGTGCCGATGGGCATCCCGGCCCCGATTGCCGCCGCCAGCGGCTCAGGGATAAGAAATGCCTCCTTTCCGCCGGCCTGGATGGCGGCCTCATGCACGGCCCGTCTCTCCACACTGGTCACACCGACCGGCACAGTCACCATCACCATGGGACGGAAGAGCCGAAACCGTCCACAGACCTTGGTGATAAAATAGCGCAGCATGGCCTCGGTCACGACGTAATTGGCGATGACCCCATCGCGCATGGGCCGCATCACCTCGATGTTCTCAGGAGTACGCCCCATCATGGCGCGAGCCTCCTCGCCAACAGCCACGATCTTGTTGTCGTTGACAGCAATGGCAACCATGGAAGGCTCGCACAGGACAATGCCCTTCCCTTTGACGTAGACCAATACGTTCACCGTGCCCAGATCAATGCCTATTTGTTTTTCAAACATGAATCGCGCTCTCCCTTATGAGAGTAACGAGTTAACAAGGAGCAAGCCAATGAGTTGATGAGGCAGTGAGTCACGATACTCTCTCCTCATTATTGACCCGCTGCCCTATTACTCGTTGACTCATTGCTCATCACTTCTTGTTGCAGGGAACGGTTTCTTTCGCCGTCGCCTGCCGACTTTCAAACGGATCCGGGAGCGACGGAGAGCTCCCTCAATGCCGATCACGTCCACCCCGGAGGGCCTTTCTTTCAAAAGCTCTTCGGCTCGCTGGCGCGCAGCCTCGGCCCGTTCCAGGTCAATCTCCTCGGCGCGTTCTGCAGTATCGGCCAGGACAATCACCCTGTCGGGTTGCACCTCCATGAAGCCGCCGCCGACAGCGAAGCTCTCCTCTTCGCCCCCCTTCGCGAAACGCAACTCTCCTACCTCAAGGGCTGTCAATAGCGAGGAGTGCTTGGGAAGGATACCCAGCGTGCCCATCACTCCAGGAGCGCTCACAAAGTCTACGTCGCCAGAGTAAACCTGACGTTCAGCAGTGACAATCTCTAGCTTAATCGGCATGGTGTTCCCTTCCTTTGGAGAAACCAGGTTTTTCCCCGCCTAAGCGAACAAACTGCTGCGCTTGCGGTCTCCTGAGACGAGGGAGGGCATTTTGCCAGCAAAAAACCTGGTTTCTGAACCAGCGTCACAATGTGTCGGCCTTCCTCACCGCATCGTCAATCGTTCCCACCATGTAGAAGGCTTGCTCAGGCAAGTCGTCGTGCTGGCCCCCCAGGATCTCCTGGAAGCCGCGCACGGTCTCCTTGATGGGCACGTACGCGCCGCGCCGGCCGGTGTACGTCTCAGCCACGAACATGGGCTGCGACAGGAACTTCTGGATCCTGCGGGCTCGGTGTACGACCAACTTGTCCTCGTCGCTGAGCTCCTCCACTCCCAGAATGGCGATCACGTCCGAGAGGTCTTTGTATCTCTGCAGAACGCGCTGCACCTCGCGGGCCGTGTTGTAGTGTTCCTCACCGACAAAACGAGGGTCGAGGATGCGAGAGCTGGAAGTCAGCGGGTCAACGGCGGGATAGAGGCCCATCTCGGCGATGGAACGCTCCAGGGTGATGGTGGCATCCAGGTGAGCGAACACGGCCACAGGACCTGGGTCGGAGTAGTCATCGGCCGGCACGTAGATGGCCTGCATGGAGGTGATAGAGCCCCGCTTGGTGGAGGTGATGCGCTCCTGCAACTCGCCCATCTCCGTGCTCAAGGTGGGCTGGTATCCCACTGCGCTGGGCATCCGCCCCAACAGGGCCGAGACCTCCATACCCGCCATAGCAAAACGATAGATGTTGTCAATAAAAAGGAGCACGTCCTGACCTTGATCGCGGAAATACTCGGCCAGGGTCACTCCCGCCAGGCCAACTCGCAGCCTGGCGCCGGGCGGTTCATTCATCTGACCGAAGACCATCACCGTGTTATCAATAACTCCTGACTCCTTGGCCGTGTTCCACATGTCGTTGCCCTCGCGGGATCGCTCACCCACGCCCGCAAACACGGAGAAGCCACCCCGCTCAATGGCCATGGTACGGATCAACTCATAGATAACGATCGTCTTGCCCACGCCAGCCCCGCCAAACACCCCCGTCTTGCCCCCCTTGGTGAAGGGAGCCACCAAATCAATCACCTTCAGGCCGGTCTCAAAGAACTCCGGTGTCGTCTCCTGATCCTCGAAGGACGGGGCCTGGCGATGGATGGGATAGCGCACCTCAGCCTCAACCGGTCCGAGGTTGTCAATGGGCTCGCCCAGGACGTTGAAAAGGCGGCCCAACGTAGCCCGCCCTACGGGCATGGAGATTGGGCTGCCTGTATCAATGGCCCTCATGCCCCGTCGCAGGCCATCGGTGGAATCCATGGCCACACAGCGCACCCAGTCCTGGCCCATGTGTTGCTGAACCTCGACGATGAGGCTCTTTTCCTCACCACGGCGTATCTCCACTGCGTGGTAGATCTCCGGAAGCTCCTCCGATGGGAACTCCACGTCCACCACAGGCCCCATCACCTGCACGATTTTGCCGATAGTTCCTTTGGCCATTACATTCTCCTTGTTATTTTATGGAGAAACCAGGTTTTTTTCCTGTCTGAGCAAACAACTCGTTTCTTTGGGAGTCTCCTGAGATGCGCAAAGGCCTGGCATCAACCCAAAAACCTGGTTTCTAACCCCTATCTCGCTTGAGCCCGCGCCTTGGCCAGAGCCTCGGCGCCGCCGGCGATGTCCATGATCTCCAGCGTGATGGCCCGCTGTCGGGCCTTGTTGAACTCCAGTGTGAGACCCCCCACCAGCTCCTCGGCGTTATCAGAGGCGTTGCGCATGGCCACCATGCGGGCGCTGTGTTCGCTGGCTATGGACTCCAGGATCGCCTGGTAGATCTGCAATTCGGTGAATCTCGGCAGCACCTCGTTCAGAATGGAACGAGGATCAGGCTCGTAAATGTACTCGGTGACCGCCAGGGAACCAACACCCTCTACATACTCGCCCATAGCCTGAGTCTCGACCTCAGCCGGCAAGATGGGCAGCAGACGCTTAATGGTCGGCTGCTGGTTGAGCACGTTGATGAAATCGCTATAGGCCAGACACACCTGGTCGAAACGGCCCTCAAGAAAGCCATCAATGGCGACCCTGGCAATGGGGGTTACATCCACCAACCTGGGCTGGTCGGGGATGCCGGTGAACTCGGCCACGATGTCCTCGCCACGGCGGAGCATGAAATCCCTCCCGTTGCGCCCCACGGTGATCAACTTGACCGGCTGCTCACTCGCCTTTATGAAGTCCACGGCTTTCATGATGATATTGTGATTGAAAGCTCCGCACAACCCCCTGTCGCCCGTCAGCAACACCAGGACGACATGTTGCTGTGCAACCTCGCGCAAGGGACGGACCTGGAGCAGAGGGTGGAGCTCCTCACCCTCTTTCCCCTGGGCAGCCAGGTGAGTCAGCACCTCCCAGGCTTTCTCGGCGTAGGCACGAGTGGCCTTTACCTGAACCTGGGCTCGCTGCATCTTGGAAGCCGAGACCGCCTGCATGGCGCGAGTGACCTGCCCGATGTTCCTGACGCTGTTGATGCGCCTCCGAATTTCATGGAGTGTGGCCAACTAAGACCCCCCTTTTCAATGACAAATGACCAATGACCAATGACCAACTCCCAATTCGTCATTAGTCTTTTTTCACTACCTTCACAGCATTCCCGTCGAACTCCTGAATCGCTCCGTCCAAAGCCTCTATCAACTCATCGGAAAGCTCCTTCTGAGTGACGATGGCCTGACCTATCTCAGGATGCACGTCGGCCATGAAACGATGGAGGTTGCTCTCCCAGTTCCTCACTTCTCCGACTGGCACGTGATCCAGGAAACCATTGGTCACAGCGTAGATGATTATAACCTGCTGTTCCAAAGGCATGGGCACGTACTGGAGCTGCTTGAGGACCTCGGTGATGCGCTGGCCTCGTTCCAACTGATCACGGGTGGCCTTGTCCAACTCCGAGCCAAACTGGGCGAAAGCGGCCAACTCGTAGTACTGGGCCATGTCCGTCTTGAGCTTGCCCGCCACCTGCTTCATGGCCCTGGTCTGAGCCGCGCCACCAACACGGGAGACGGAGATGCCCACGTTCAGGGCCGGGCGGATGCCCGCATTGAAGAGGTCCGTCTCCAGGTAGATCTGCCCGTCGGTGATGGAGATGACGTTGGTGGGAATGTAGGTCGTGAAGTCGCCCAGCAGGGTCTCGACGATGGGGAGCGCGGTCAGCGAACCGCCGCCGTATTCGGGGTTAAGCTTGGCCGCCCGCTCCAGCAGGCGAGAGTGCAGGTAAAAGATGTCGCCTGGATAGGCTTCGCGGCCGGGAGGACGCCTCAGGAGCAAACAGACCTGGCGGTAGGCCCAGGCGTGCTTGGTGAGGTCGTCGTAGACGATGAGAACGTCCTTCCCCTGTTCCATGAACTCCTCGCCGATAGCACAGCCAGCGTAAGGAGCGATGTACTGCAGCGTGGCCGGATCCGAAGCAGCGGCCACGATCACAATGGTGTGCTCCATAGCGCCATACTGCTCCAGGGTAGCCACCACCCGCGCCACGTTGGCCTGTTTCTGTCCGATGGCCACGTAGATGCAGGTCAGGTCTTTGCCTTTCTGATTGATGATGGTGTCAATGGCCAGGGCCGTTTTGCCCGTCTGGCGGTCGCCGATGATCAACTCTCTCTGCCCACGACCGATGGGGATCATCGAATCTATGGCCTTGATGCCCGTCTGAACCGGGGTGTCAACGGGCTGACGGGCCACCACTCCAGGGGCGATGCGTTCGATCTTGCGATACTTATCGGTGGCAATCGGCCCTTTTCCATCAACCGGCTCACCCACAGCATTGACCACGCGCCCGATAAGGGCCACCCCCACCGGCACCGAGACGATGCGCCCGGTGCTGCGGACAGTCTGGCCCTCCTCAATGTCGGTGTACTCGCCCATGATGATGACGCCCACATTGTCCGCCTCCAGGTTGAGGACAATGCCCAGGACATCGTTCTCAAACTCGACCAACTCGCTGGCCATCGCGCCGGACAGGCCAGAGATGCGGGCGATCCCGTCGCCCACCTCGATCACCGTGCCCACGTCAACGGACTCTACCGGGGCCTCAAAGGTCTCAATCCGCTGCCTGAGAAACTGGGTAATGTCTTCCATCAAAACATCTTGCTCTCGTACCGCCATCGGCACCTCCTTCTTGCTTGATCTTGGGTCCAACTTGCGCCGTCGAATAGTATACACGGGATATGGCTAAAGCGCAAATCCTAAAATGTGACTACAACCTGGCCTGGGAAAAAGCCCGCCAGAGTTCCTATGAGTTCCCCCGCGTTCCTCTGAGCAATGGAACTCAGAGGAACTCAGGGGAACTTGCAGGATTTATTACAGGGCTGAGAGGTGATTCTCCAACTACTGTCAAACCGTCAATCCCTGCACCGTGGTCTCATCCAGCTTTCTGATCAGGGCCACGACCAGTCTCAGGGCGTTGTCGTAGTCGTCCCGGTGCAGGATGCCCACGTGGCTGTGGATGTGGCGGGTAGGCACACCGATGACCGCTGTGGGGACCCCCTCGGCGTGAATGTGGATCATAGCGCCGTCGGTGGCCCCGCCCTCCATGGTCGAGAACTGGAGAGGGATGTCCAGCTCCTGGGCCGTCTCGATCACCAGGTCTCGCAGCTTGAGGTTGGGGATCATGCGGGCGTCGTACACCAGCAGCGTAGGACCTTTGCCCATTTTGATGGCCGATTCCTCTGGCTCGATTCCCGGCACGTCGGCAGCGATGTCTACCTCCAGGATAATGGCCACGTCGGGCGAGATGACGTGGGCGCTGGTCTTGGCCCCTCTGAGTCCCACCTCCTCCTGCACGGTGCCCACCCCGTAGACCGTGTTGGGGTGACGCTCCTCAGCCAGGCGTTGGATGGCCTGCACGAAGAGAGCGCAGCCAATCCGGTCGTCCCAGGCTTTGGACATGTAGGTTCTGGGATTAGCCAAAACAGCGAACTCGCTGATGGGGATGATGGGATCGCCGGGGCGAACCCCTCGCTCCTTCACCTCCTCCTCGCTGGTGGCCCCGATGTCAATGTACATGTCCTTTTTCTGGACCATCTTCTTCCGCTCTTCGGGCAGCAGCATGTGGGGTGGCTTGGCGCCGGTGACGCCGAAAACGTCGCCCTGGGTGGTCTTGATGGCCACGCGCTGAGCCAGCATCACCTGATCCCACCAGCCACCCAGGGGGACGAACTTGATGAAGCCCTCCTCGGTGATGAGCTTGACCATGAAGCCGATCTCGTCCATGTGGCCGGCCAGCATCACCCTGGGCGAGTCGGCCAGACCCACCTTCTTGCAGATGATGCTGCCTATCTTGTCCTGCTCAATGGTGGTGATCTCCTCCAGGTGGCGACGGATGATGGCCCGCACCTCACCCTCGTATCCGGGCACCCCTGGTGCCTCAGTGATCTCCTTAAGCAAAGCCTCTGTCTGATCCAACCTTTTGGTCTCCTTCCATTCGGTGTTCACAAAGCCGGGGGATATGATACACCAACTTGCGTTTTTTGTCCAGCCAGGAACAACGGACCTGGGGATTCAACGGACGACCCTGATTGAAAAGCCCGTTCAATCCTTGAGTCCGTTGTTCCTATCTTCTCCTAGCCCGTGCTCAACGACCAAGCAGCGCGCGATGGGACCAGATGTAGGCAATGGCAAACAAGCCGAAAGCCGCCGTCCAGATGTGGATGAAGAGTTCCACTGCTACTTCGCCGGTCAGAGGGAGATAGAGGCCGTTCTGCAGGAAGAACAGCGCGTCCATCAGTCCCAGGAACACCATGGCGCCACCGCTCACCAGCCCGAACAAGAGTCCAGTTGGCCGCATGCGCCACAACCCCACTGCCCCCGCGATGGCGGTTGCGGCCATCCATGCGTCGGCCAGGGGGAAGGACATCTCCCAGGCGAACCAGGCATCGCAGCGGGAGGCCAGGTAGCCGCTGCGCTGGGTCTCCAGGTCGGCGAAGAAGGTGACCCAGAACAGAAGCGTGCCGACGGCGGTCAGCAGCATCAGCGCGGCAGTGACGGTCAGACCCGTGGGGCGTTTCATTCCGCTTCCTCCTCGCTCTCTTCCTCTAGCGCACCAGGCGGCCAGCACACGGGCACTTTGGGGATCTGGTCGTGGTGGCCCATGGCCCGCTCGATGGCCCAGATGTAGCTCTCCTCACCGACGAGGTGCATCCCCCCGTCCACGGGGATGCTGGCTCCGGTGATCCAGTCGGACCAGGGAGAGGCCAGGAAAGCGGCCACCTTTGCCACGTCCTCCGGCTTCCCAAAGCGTCCGAAAGGCACCTGCTTCCGGTGGGCGGCGCGGAGCTCAGGAACGACGCTGACCTCCTCGGTCATCGGCGTCTCGATCATGCCTGGGGCAAGGGCGTTGACGTGAATGCCGTAGGGAGCCAGCTCCAGCGCCGCCGAACGAGTGAACATCATCACGCCGCCTTTTGAAGCGCAGTAGTGGGACTCGCCAGCCAGCGGAACGGCCTCGTTGATGGAGGAAAGGTTGATGATCTTACCCCGCCGGCCATTCTGAAGCCACCAGCGCACCACGGCGCGGGTGCAGAGGAACGTGCCTTTCAGATTCACCCCCAGCACCCAATCCCATTCCTCCTCCAGCATGTCCACGATGGAGGACAGCGTGCCCACGCCGGCCGAATTGACCAGGATGTCCACCGCACGGAAGCGGGCAACGGCCTGCTCGACCAGCGCGTCTACCTGCTCGGCTTCCTGAACGTCCACCTGGACCAGCAGAATCGGATAGCCAGCCCGCTCCAATTCGGCAGCGACCTCCTCGGCGGTCTCCATCTCAACGTCGGCGATGACCAGGTTTGCGCCCAGCGCGCCGAACGTGCGCGCGATGCCCGCTCCGATGCCAGAGCCTCCGCCGGTGATGACGGCCGTCTTTCCGCTCAAGTCCATCGCGTTCTCAGCCATCGCTCATCCCCCCGTTCCAGCGAAACTCTGGTCGGCGTAATCCCCCTCGAACTCGGTGGGGATGGTTTGCAAGACTTGCAGCCAGCGGATGGTGGCGTCGGCCGTCCGGAGCAGTTGCAACAGGTTGCCTTTGACCTTGAGCTTGCGCATCATCATCGCCTTGTTGGGGTCGAGCTGGCCGGTCAGAATCCGCACCCAGACGCCATAAGGCCCTTCCAGGACGAAGTCGGTCTTGCGCTGGCCGATCCAGACCTCGGTGATGGTGCCGTGGTCGGCGGCGTAGCCGATGGCCAGCGTCTCTGGAATGCCTTTGTCGGGCTCGGCCTTGATGATCATCAGGTAAGAGTCGCTTTCCTCCCTGGCCAGGCGTTGGTACGCCTCGTCGGTATTGCTGCGCCGCCGGACCTCCTCCAGGTACTCCATACTACCGAACTGCATAAAACAACCTCCTTGCTTGGTCATAGGTCATTGTTCTTTCTCACCGGGCTTTGGCGATGACGCGGTCGAAGTACCAGCGAAAGAGACCGCTGAACCCGTTGGAGAGCAGGAAGTAGAGCTTGGTGTCGAAGCTGGGCAGGATGTACACTTGTCGTCGCTCGATGCCGCGCACCAGGGCCTGGGCCACCTGATCGGCCGTCAGCGCCTTGGCTGCTCCAGCGATGCGGCGGGTCTCCAGGGGCTTGAATTGGTTCTCGTAGTGAAGCTGAGGCGTGTCGGTATCGGGCGGGAAGATGACGGAGACGTGGATGCCGTGGGGCTTCAGCTCTTGCCGTAGCGCGTCCGAGAAGCCGCGCACGGCGAACTTGGCGGCGCTGTAGGCGGTGTAGCCGAACACCCCCAGGAATCCGGCCACCGACGAGAAGTTGACGATGTGCCCGCTGCGCCGCTCCATCATCGTAGGCAGGGCCGCTTTGATGGGGTACAGTGTGCCGAAAAAGTCCTCGTCCATGCTGTAGTGGAAGATGTCGAGAGGCAGCTCCTCGAAGTAGCCAGGGTGGGCATAGCCGGCGGCGTTGATCAGGATGTCGGGGGGATAGCCGTCGGCGGTGAGGGTAGCGATGGCCTGCTGGGTCTGCTCCCAGTCCGTCACATCGGCGGAGTAGGCTCGCAGGCGCTGGATTGGATTCTGGCGCAGCGCCTCCAGCTCAGCCAGCGTCTCGTCCAGCAGCTCCTGGCGGCGGGCGATGATAGATATGTGGGCCCCGCGTTGAGCCAGCAGGCAAGCCGTGGCCCTGCCGATGCCGCTGGAGCCTCCGGTGATGATAGCGTGTTGGTTGTGAAAGTCCATCTTCTCCTCTATTCGTGAAGATTCTTTGACGCTTGAGGCGACCAGCGGCCTCTGTGCACCGCAGATCGGCCCCGCAATGGCGTAGTCTGGGAACGTATCTCAGGTTCTAAGGCCGCGGCAGACTGAGCGACTTCTACCGCCACAAATCCCCCAGCGTCTGACGGATCTTGCCGACGTTGGCCAGGAATGCAATCCAAGCAGCGATGCCAGCCAAAAGGATTGACAGGAACCACTGGTTGTCTCGCACCTGAGGTACATACAGAGCGGCCAAAACGTAGGCCAGTGGTGCCAGAGCCATCGCCAGAGCAAGTAGAACCACCGCCACCCGTCGTATCGTCCGCTTCAGCCTACCTCCTCGTTCCCATCGCACCTCCAATGGTACCCACTCCTCCCCTGGAATAGGTTTGCCGTCCAGCAACTGCGGAAGCAACTTATGCACCACATAGCACACGTATGGGGACGAGTCATGCAAGGCACGGTTGAGCGCGACCAACGCCTCCTGATTGGCCTGACCCAATTGAACTAAGCTAGACACCACCTCCAACCGCACATGCTCATCGCCATCGCCCAGGGCGGTAAATAGGACGGCGATCACCTCGGGGTCAGACTGTCCCAACTGCACTAGACTGGATGCTGCTGCCTGCCGGACCCTACTTTCGCTATCACCCAAGGCAGTCATCAAGGCAGCGATCACTTCCAGACTCGCCTGCCCCAACCGACCCAAGCTCCTCGCTCCCGCCTCCCGCACATTCCTGTTGCCATTGCCCAAGGCGCCCATCACAGCGGTGATCACTTCCAGGTTCGTCTGACCTAACTGAACCAAGCTGGACATCGCCGCCAGCCGCACTAAATTCTCGCTATCGCCGAGAGTGGCAACCAGAGCAGCGATCATCGCGGAGCTTGTTTGTTCCACCTTCCCCAGGCTGTACACTGCCGCCCGCCGCACGTCCATGCTACTATCGCTCAAGTCGTCTAGCAGGACGGCAATGGCCTCGGGATTTGTCTGCCTCAACTGAACCAGACTGGACGCCACCGCCGATTGTACAAGCTTATCGCTATCATCCAGGGTGGCAACCAAGGCAGCGATTACCTCGGGGCCCGCTTGGCCCAAATGGCCGAGGCTGGACGCTGACGCTCTACGCATCCAGCTCCTGCTATCGCCGAGGGCGGCCACCAAAGCGGCGATGGCCTCAGGGCTCACTTTCCCTAACTGACTTAAGCTACGTGCCGCCGCTTTGTGCACAAACAAATCGCTATTGCCTAGTGCAGCAATCAAGGCGGCAATCACCTCAGGGGACGCCTGTCCCAACTGGCCCAGGCCAGATGCGGCCGCTGATTGCACAAGCACATCACTATCGTCAAGAGTAGCAAGTAAAGCAGCGATAACCTCAGGGCTTGCTTGCCCCAACTCACCTAGGCTGAACGCTGCCATAGACCCCACAAATACATCACTATCACCAAGGGCGGCGACCAGGGCAGCGGTGACCTCAGAGCTTTTCCAAACCACCCGCCCTAGGCTACGCGCCGCCACCGACTGCACACGCCAATCGCTATCGTCGAGCAGGGTGTTGACTAGACCCACAATTGCTTCAGGGTTCGTCTGCGCCAACTGAACCAAACTGCACGCTGCCGCCTCCTGCACAGATCGTCGGCTATCCCGGAGGGTGGTGACTAGGGCACCAATCAGTTCCGGGCTCGCCTTTCCTAACTTAACCAAGCTGGACGCCGCTGGGGTCAGAAGAGGATTATATTGAGGATTATACTGTAACGAGTATGGATGGAGGGTCGCCAGCAACAATACCTCCTCAAGAGCTACACGAACGCGATCCCTTCCTTCGTTCGTTACGCCCAGTGGCGCACAATCGCCCAAGGCAGTTGCAGCAAAGAAGCACTCCCGCTGCATCGCCCAGGCCAGCCGCCGCACCAATTGCCAGCGGGGGAAGGCACGGGCGAGGAGATTGCGGAGCCCACCGAAAGGCCCACCATGGTAGGGGAAAGCTTGCAGGAAACGCAGCGGCGGTTTGTAGCGGTCGAGGATAGCTTCCAGCAATGCAGTGGCTTTGGGTGCACCATCACGGCCGGAGCCCAGGTGGCCGATAGTGAGTAGATGCACCTCCCGCCACCACGCCTCATGCAAGTGAGGCATGAACATGTCCAGCAAATTCCCCATGTCTGGAGTGGCAGCGATGTGGCGGGCAGCCAGGTACTCCTGAAAGGTGAGATGAGGGAACTCCAGTGTGCCATCGCCGCGGCCTTGCAGTAGCCCACTCCGCTCACGGATAGCACTCAGGAACGCGCGTGCCTCTTGCTTCGCCTTGGGCTCTTCGCACAACCTGCGATCCCTCAGATCTTCTGCCAGACGACGCTCAAACTCCGCTTCCGGCGCAGCAGTGCGCCCCTCCTCCGAATGCAACCAATAGGCCAGCGGAGACAGTAGTTCCAGCTTGGTCTGCCAGTCGAAGCCACCGATGAGACCAGACTGACGGATTTCCTTGACCCGCTCCCAGGTATCCAGCAGCGCCTCACAGCACTTGAGATACAGCTCCACGCGCCGGTTGGGCAGGATGCGGCTATTGCGGTAGACAATGGCGATAATGGTACACAAGAGTGGTGTCTCCGCCAGCTTCGCCACCCTGTCGTTGTCCTCAATGGCCTTTACCAGCTCGTCTGCCTCCTCCCGTGCGGTGGCCAGGTCAGGGTAGTACGCGGCCTCACACCAGTGGTGGATGAACTCAGAGATGTCCTCAGGGGTGAAAGGATTGATTTCGCAGCACTGGAAGCCAGGACCTAGCTCCACTCCTTTGTAGCCTGCAGGACGACTGGTGATGACAATGTGGTTGCCGCGAGCGGCATAGTTGTCAGCGAAGGCTTGCAATGCGGCACTGGCCCGCTGGCGCGCTGTGAACTCGGCGATCTCATCCAAACCGTCGAAAGCCACCAGGCACTCTCCATTGGCCAATGCCCGGCGGATGAACTCAGCAGGCGTGCCCTCGAAACGGGCATCCCCCGCCACGAAAGCGGCGATCTCATCAGCCAGATTCACAGTGGTCAGTTGCTCCCGCTCGCCCACAAACCGCCCATGGAATCTGCGCAACTCCACCAGCACTGGTAGTCGCTCGTGAGGGTACGCGTCGCCCAGGCGGTCGGGCTGCGCCTGCTTGCCTTCGGCGAAGGTCAGCGCCAGCCAGCGCAGCAGTGTTGTCTTGCCAGAACCAGGCGGCCCAGTGACAACCAGGCGGTCGTGGTCGCGCAGCGCCTCAGGCACCGATAGAGTCACTGTATGTGGCTTGAAGAATTCTTCCATCCATCGTTTGTAGCGTTGCAGCAGTTCCTCCCCACTCAGTTCTCTCCCCTCCGAGACCGGACGCTCTCTTTGGCCTCTGCGCCACCGCTCTCGTGACGCCTCCAGGTCATGCGTCCCTTCCAGTACCGGCATCTCCAGCGCCGGTGCAGGCGTGGTCGTGGTAGATAGCTTGATGAAGATGCGCTCCAGCCGCACAGCGCTCAGGCGCGGGTCGCGCTCAGGGTAGCCGCGCAGCGTAAGGTAACCGTAGGCGCGGGCCACCTGCCGCCGGTAGCGCGCTTCTACGTCAGCGAAATCGCGGTTTGTGTACTCATTCATCATCTATCCTCTATCACGCATCCTGCAACAATGGAGTGCGTCACCTAACCGGCAGGTCATACCGCTCATAGTAGCCCAAAACCTGGCTGTCTGCGCTGTGCACCGCTATGACCTTCACGCTGGCACAACTCCCAGTGGAATGAATTCTTCCTCCCTGGTCAACATAGCAGCGTAGGCGATGGCAGCCTGTACGTCCTCCATGACCAGAGGCGGGTACTCGGCCACAATCTCCTCTGGCGGTAACCCTTCGGCCAGATTGTCAAGGATGACCGTGACCATAATGCGGGTGCCCCGGATGCAGGGCTTGCCGTGGCAGATGTCTGGGTCCACGCTGATCCTGTTCAGTAGCCTGGTGTTCATGCTTCAACTCCTTAGCTTGATAGCCCTCCTCCCACACAGTACATGAAGTCCTCACTTCGCCGGCGGCTCATACCGCTCATAATAACCCAGAACCCGACCGTCTGCGCCGCGCACGGCCCGCATGTAGATGCGGTGCTTTTCGCTGTCGGTGATGAACCGCCCCTCCTCCCCAGCCTGCATAAGTGCTCCAATTTCATGAAATAACAGCGTAGCGATAGCTCATCTCCAGCCAGGCAAGCACAAAATCGCCTATCGCTACCACCTTTGGGGCATCGTCAAAATACGGATCGTTGACGTAGATATGCGCTTCGTCGCAGCCGACGACCACGACCGAGTGATAGGTGTCCACTCCCTGCCAGTACGGCAACTCTCGGGTGCGTACCAGAACGATAACAGGTTGATCGTTGTCCAGGAACGTTTGCAGTTTTTCTAGCGTTCCTTCGTCGTATTCAATATCCACGCCCCAGCGCGCCAATCTAACGATCCGACGTGCTGGTGTGCCGAACGGCCCGATTTCGAGCAGGCGGAGCAAATCGTCATAGGCCACTGGATGCCCAATGTAGTCGAGGACCATTAAGGCGCAAGCCGCCAGACAATCGGCCCTTTGTGACATCTTATGCAGAGGGACGTTCAACAAGTGTCCGGGCATTGCGATGTATCTCCTCAATAAGTTCCTTAGTCACCAAGAGTTGACCACTCTGGGCATCTACGTCAACCATCCCCACCTGGCCTAAACGTCCTTGTGGTAGCACGGCCAGGTAGACCGGCACGCGCCACAGAAAGCGTTCCCCATCTACTACCAGGCTGGGCGCGTCACCAGCCATGTGATCACTCACATGGTCCAGCACATAGCCCGTCACTTTCTGCCGTGCTACAAACGCTGAGACGTTCAAATCGGCTTCGATGCGAATGTCCACCCGCACCTGGCCCCGAGGCAAGTCACGTTGCTGAAGTATAACAGACATGGGTTTCCTCCTCTTCCAGCCTTTACACCTACGGTCACTGGCCCGACAATCCAACCGTAAGCCCTCACTTCACCGGCGGCTCATACCGCTCATAATAACCCAAAACCTGGCCCTCCACGCCGCGCACGGCCCGCATGTAAATGCGGTGCTCTTCGTTGTCGGTGATGAGCCGCTCCTCTTCCCCGGCCTGCATGGCGGCCAGGATCTCGATGATCTGCTGCTGCGATTGTTCGTTGTGGCAATCCAGCAGGGAGCGACCGATGAGGCTTTCCCCCTCGCTGTAGTAAGCGATGGCAGCCTTATTCATGTAGCGGGTGATGTGCTCCGTATCAGCAAACAACACGGGGTCTTTGAGGCTGTCCAAGATGGCAGCCATGAGTGTAGCGTCAATCATGGGGTCTCCTCGTTGAAGTTATTCATTCACGCTATCCATTATATCACATTGGCACCAAGGTGACAAACCTCATCACACCCAGGCCAAACAAAAAGGGCTCACCCTGCCAATTGCATTGGGTGAACCCTTGCTGTGTTCACAACGCTCAAGCTGCCTTCTCTTCTTCCATCACGACGCACTCCAGGTACTTCTGGATCTCCCTCCTGGCCCTGGTGAAATTACGTAGCAAGGCCCTGTCGGAGCTCTTAAAGCCCTTGATGGCCCGCTGCGCACAGGTGCAACAGCCCAGCGAAGCCCTGTAGCTGCCGAGATCGCATCTCAGGCACTTACACAGCCTGATCATCATCAAGCAGAAAGCCAAACTGTCCTCGTGAGTCTCTGGCAAAGCAGACACCCTCTCCACTAACTCCTCCCATCGCTTATCCCTCAACCCCTTGAGGCCGGGGATACAGCGGGTTGGAAACAAGATTTCACTCTCAGGATACATTTCTCTACCACACCTCTGTTTTGTTAGTCACTGGAAATTCCTTCCAGGTAATCCCTATCTGTCCCTGGGGGCTGAAGCGTTCCCCTCACCCCTGGGCAGTCCGCAATTGCAGATAGCGGAGCACATCGCTGCGGCGCAACAAGCCGATCAACCTCTCCCCTTCCACTACCGGCAGTTGGCGAACGTCACGAGCGTTCAGGCGCGCCAAGACAGCACCGCCGTCATCTCCAGGAGAGACAGTTTCCAATTTCTCCCAAGGGGTCATGACCTCGCTGACCCGCGTGGAGGACCACCTCTCCCTGGGCACAGCCTTGACGTCGTGCAAGCAGACGATGCCCCGCAGTATGCCAGCATCGGCCACAGGAAAGGCGTGCTCGCGGTGATACAACACATACCCGTCCACTAACTGCTGCAAAGTAATGTCCCCGCTCACGGTGGTGAAGTCCACCGTCATAAGATCGCCCGCCCTGATCTGTCCCAGCATCTCTCTGACCAACATCTGGCGATAGCCGCTGGTGGCTGCGCTGTACAGGAACCAACCAATAAAGATGAACCAAAGCCCATCGAGCCATCGGGTTTCGAAGATCTGCCAGGTACCCCCCAGCATGAAGAGGAAAGCGATCCCCTGGCCAGCCCAGGAGGCCAGCCGAGTGGCCAGCTTCAGGTTTCCACTGAGCCCCCAGATCAATGCCCGTACCACTCGCCCCCCATCCAAAGGAAAGCCAGGGATGAGGTTGAAAATAGCCAGACTAACATTGATCATGGCCAAATACCTGGCCAAAGCGCTCAAAGGCTGAATGAGGTCTCGAGTCAAAAACCAGAGGATGCCGAAGGCCATTCCGATAGCCATACTAAACAGGGGGCCCACGATGGCCATGAGCAATTCCGTGAGCGGCTTGTCTGGCTCGTCAGTGATCCTGGCCACACCGCCGAAGATGAAGAGGGTAATACTATGCACCTCCTCCCCTCGACTGATAGCCACCAGGGAGTGAGCCAACTCATGGCCTAACACCGAGCCAAAGAAGAGAATGCTGGTAGCCACACCCACTGCCCAATGCAACCAGGTCGGCCAGCGAGGATATTGCTCCGGGAAATAGGATCCAGCCAGGGTCCAGATGACCAAGGCAAAGATAATGAGCCAACTGGCATCTATGTTGATGTCTATGCCAAAAACTCTCCCGACACGCCAGGTCGTCCTCATCATGTCACCGGGCTCCTTTCACCCCCACAACCTTTCCCTGATCTCGTCACGGCTCAAGCGTACCTCTCCTCTTTCCAGGGGTCCGCATCGTTGTGATAGCCACGCTGCTCCCAGAAGCCGGGGTGATCCTGGGCCATGAGTTCCAACCCCCGTACCCACTTGCCGCTCTTGTAGAAGTAGCGCCTGGGGACCACCAGTCGCAACGGCTTGCCGTACTGCGGAGGCAGGTCCTCCCCCTCATAGCCGTAGGCAAACACGACGCTCTCATCGAGCAGAGCCTCCAGGGGCAGATTGGTGGTATACCCCCCTTCGCAATGAACCAGCACATACGCCGCCTCAGGTTTGGGACTGGCCAAACGCAGGATCTCCTGCGGAGCGACACCCTTCCAACGAGTGTCCAGCTTGGTCCAGCCAGTGACGCAGTGAATGTCGGCCACCACCTCTTTGACAGGCAAGGCCAGCAGCTCATCGTAGGTCAGCTTCAGCGGATGCTCCACCAGCCCCCAGACCTTGAAATCCCATTTCTTTCGGTCAAAGGGCGGAATAGGACCTACGTGAAGAACGGGATGCTTCCCCGTCACACGCTGACCGGGCGGTATGCGCTGACGGAATTCTTCGCTCATTGGTTCACCTCTATTTTACCAGATTTGATCGCGCTCGTCAAGAGTTTATGTTAAATAAGGAGCACAGAAACCAAATCGGGGTAGCTCTTCTCCCCCAAAACCTCCTCAGCCATAGGATTCACCGGTATGATCCTGTAGCCCTGCCTCTGAAGGTAACGGGCGACGCCGTGGCTGGAGCGCGTGGGATCGGGCGAAAGGCCCACCACAGCAATGGTCTTGCTTTACTTGAGAATCTTCTCGATGGTATCAGCCTGATTCATGATCTTCCCCTCACAGACCGCGCCAGCTTCCGGTGCTGACCAGATGCTCGTAGTTGAGCATCAGGATGTCGAAGTGAACGTGCTCGTAGCTGGCCAGACGCTGATACATGTCCTTGCCGATGGGGTCGTCGGTTTCGGTTGCCGCCTTCCTGTACAGCTCGTAACTCTCGTTTTCCTTCTGTATCGCCAACAGCAAGGCTTCCGTATCGCCGGCATCGGGAGCGATGGCTTTCTCGATGGCCTCCTTTTCCGGCGGGAAGAGGGGTTTGTCCACGTCTACGGGCTTAAGCTCCAGTGCCTCCGAGAAAGATGACCACCCTCTGCCGGCACTCAGGGCCTCATACTGATCCTGCACGATGCGCAGGTGCAGTTTCTCGTCATCGGCCAGGGAGAGGAACATCTCCCGACCGTGCGGGTCCGTCGTTCTCTCCGCAGCCTCAGTGTAGAACTTGTAGCCATCCTGCTCCAGGCGAAGGGCCTGGCGCAAGGCTTGCAAAGCAATTGTGTTTTCCTGCATGTCTGCTACTCCTCGGTCAATCAGGTGCAACGCACTTTCGAAGTGCGTTGCACCTTGAATCTCACTATGCTGTCTCGGTGGGCTTCTCCCTCTCTCTTAAGTCATGCTCGAAGATGCCGAGGCGCTGTCTTGGCTCCTCCATGTCGCGCTCGAAAACACGACGATACTCAGCCTCCAGTCGCTGCTGATGCTTGGTTTCCTCGGCCGCCAATTCCTCGAACAAGGCTTTGGCGTTTGGATCAGTGGCGGTCTGGGCCATCCGCACGTAGAAGTCGTGGGCATCCTGCTCCCTTTGGATGGCCATACGCCAGGCCTGCGGCAATTCAAAGATGTCCTCTGTCATGTTTCACTCTCTTTCTAGCATCTCCAGGGCGCTGGCGGCAATGTTCTCGGCCGTGAAACCGTACTTCTCCCATAGTACCTTATACGGCGCCGAGGCCCCAAAGCGCTCGATGCCGATCACATCACCTCGGTCGCCGACGTAGCGATGCCAGCCCTGCGACACGCCGGCTTCGATGGCCAGGCGGGCCGTCACTTCAGGAGGCAACACTTCATCACGATACGATGGGGGCTGCCGCTCGAAGAGCTCCCAACTGGGCATGCTCACCACGCGGGCCTTCACCCCCTGCTGGGCCAGCCGCTCCTGGGCCGCTAGAGCCGGGTGCACCTCGGAACCTGTGGCGATCAAGATGACGTCGGGCCATCCTCCCTCAGCCTCGGCCAGAACGTAGGCGCCGCGCGCCAGCCCATCGGCGGGGGCCAGGTTAGCGCGATCCAGCACGGGTAGCTTCTGACGGGTGAAGAGCAGCGCCACCGGCCCCTGGCGGTGCTCCAGGGTCACGCGCCAGGCGACGACGGTCTCGGCCGCATCAGCCGGACGGATCACGGTGAGGTGCGGGATGGCTCGCAGGGCCGCTATTTGCTCTATCGGCTGGTGGGTCGGGCCATCCTCACCGATGGCAATGCTATCGTGAGTGAAGACGTAGATGACGGGTATCTCCATCATCGCCGCCAGGCGGATGCTGGGCCGCGCGTAGTCAGAGAAGACCAGGAAGGTGCTACCATAGGGGATCACCCCGCCGTGCAAAGCCATGCCGCTCAGGATGCCGGCCATGGCGTGCTCCCGCACCCCGAAGTGGAAATTGCGCCCGCCCGGGTTATCGGCGGAGAAGTCGCCATAGCCATTCAGGTAGGTCTTGCACGATGGCTCCAGGTCCGCCGAACCGCCGATCAGGGTGGGCAGGTAGGGGGCAACGGCATTGAGCACCTTGCCGGAAGCGACGCGGGTGGCCAGCGGCCCATCTTCCGGCGCGAAAGTAGGCAGGTCTGCGTCCCAGCCCGCCGGCAACTCGCCGGCCATCACCGTACGCCACTCGTCGGCCAGGTCGGGATACTCGGCGGCGTAGGCATCGAAACGGGCCTGCCACTCCGCCTCCCACGCGCTCCCCCTCTCCACAGCCTGGCGAAAATGAGCCAGGGCTTGGTCGGGAATGAGGAACGTCGGCTCGGTGGGCCAGCCCAGGTTCTCCTTGGTGAGCCGCACTTCCTCCTCGCCCAGCGGCGAGCCGTGAGCGCTGGCGGTGTCCTGCTTGTTGGGGCTGCCGTAGCCGATGTGGGTGCGGGCCAGGATCAGCGAAGGACGGGGGTCGGCCTGGGCAGCGCGGATGGCAGCGGCGATGCCCTCCAGGTCGTACCCGTCCACGTGCTGCACGTGCCAGCCGTAGG